>NZ_SISL01000208.1:0-10349 GCF_004307965.1 Verrucosispora sp. SN26_14.1
GTATCAGAGACAGGTCGTGGGCGGCGGCCGACGGCCTGCCTGACGGGTCCGGACTCGCGACTGCCCGGAGCCCAGGTGCGATCCGCGGCACCGCACCTGTCCGGGAGCCGGTGCCGCGAAACACCCGCCCCCGAGGGGTTGGAACGAACGTTCGATTTAGCTGGCGACACCAGCAATCGAACACTCGTTCTAACTACTGCTGACAGTACACCCTCCCTCTGACGAAAACGCAACGTGTGACGCGCCGGGCCAGCCACGTCACCCGCCTGGTCAGGGCGACCGGTTCCGCATGCTGTGGCCGGGTGCGCCGGCCGTCGGCGTACCGGGAAGAATGGCGGGATGCAGTCACACCCGAACGTCGAGGCGGTGCAGGACGCGCTCGACGGTCCGTACACCCGCAACGGCTCCGGCAAGCGGGCCCTGGTCCGGTTGCTGCCCGACGCGGTGCACACCGCCGCGGCCGCCGCCGAGGCGCTCGGTGTCGACGTGGGCGCCATCGCCAACTCGCTCGTCTTCGACGCCGACGGTGAACCCCTGCTGGTACTCACCTCCGGCGCGCACCGGGTGGACACCGACGCCCTGGCCGCCCGGCTCGGGGTCACCCGGCTGCGCCGGGCCACCCCGCAGTTCGTCAAGGAGCACACCGGACAGGTGATCGGCGGGGTCGCCCCGGTCGGCCACCCGCGCCCGCTGCGTACGCTCGTCGACACCGCGCTGGAGAAGTACGACGAGGTCTGGGCCGCCGGTGGCGTGCCGCAGGCGGTCTTCCCCACCACGTACGCCGAGCTGCTGCGGGTCACCTACGGGACCCCGACCGACGTGGCGTGAGTACCACCGAGACCGTTCCCGGACTGGTCACCCTGCACGTGTGGCGGATCCCCCGGGCCGCCCTGGGCCGGGCGCTGGGCCGGATGGCGCTCGACCCGCGCCGGTTGCGCGCGCTGCCCGGCGTACGGTTCGGCAAGCTGCTCGGCACCGGGACCGGCACCGGCTTCGGGCCGGGCGACGCCGACCTCACCCGCTGGGCCGCGCTGACGGTGTGGGACTCCCCCGCCGAGGCGGCCCGGTTCACCGGCTCGCGGGTGGATCGGGCCTGGGCCGACATAGCCCGGTCCGGCGTCCGGCTCGACCTGCGTCCGCTGACCAGCCGGGGTGAGTGGTCCGGTCGGCGACCGTTCGGCGAGCCCGCCGGCGGGCCGGTCCACGGCCCGGTGCTGGCACTGACCCGGGCCCGGCTGCGTCCGGCGCGGGCGCTCACCTTCTGGCGGGCCGTCCCACCGGTGGCCGCCGCCCTGCACGCCGCGCCCGGCCTGCTGGCCCGTTTCGGCGTCGGCGAGGCGCCCCTGGGCTGGCAGGGCACGGTGAGCGTGTGGCGGGATCCGGCGGATCTGGTGGCGTTCGCGTACCGTCACCCGGAGCACCGGGCCGCGATCACCCGCACCCCGACCGAGCGGTGGTACGCCGAGGAACTCTTCGCGCGATTCGAGGTACGTGACGTGGTCGGTGACCGGACGGTACTGGGGTGGGTCGGCGACGCGGACGACCCGGCGAAGGGTGGACAGGCGTGAGGTTGGTGCGGTGGACACCGGACGATCTCCTCCGGCGGCTGGACGACGTGGTCGCCGTCTACGGCGAGGCGATGGGATACCGCGCCGACCTGCTGGAGGCCCGTCGTGGCTACATCGCCACCCACGTACGCCGACCCGGTTTCCGTGCCGTGGCCAGCCTGACCAGCGAGGGTCACCTGGCCGGTTTCGGCTACGGCTACGTCGGCGGGCCCGGCCAGTGGTGGCACGACCAGGTCTGGCGGGCACTGGAGCAGGGCGACCGGAAGCGCTGGCTGACCGACTGCTTCGAGGTGGTCGAGCTGCACGTCCGGCCCCCGGCGCAGGGGCACGGCCTGGGCGCCGGTCAACTGCGTGCCCTGCTCACCATGGCCGAGGGCAGCACCACGCTGCTCTCCACCCCGGAGGCCGACGAGAACACCTCGCGCGCCTGGCGGCTGTACCGCCGGTTCGGCTTCGTCGACGTGCTGCGCGACTTCCGGTTCCCCGGCGACGAGCGCCCGTTCGGCGTACTCGGTCGGGACCTGCCCCTGCCGGCACCGACGCCGCCGGCCCGTCCCGGACAGCCATGACGCCGTCCGCCCGCCGGGCCCGGGTCTACGCCTGGGCGATGCTCGCCCTGCTGGTGCTGGCCCAGATCGGCTACCCGCTGACCGACGGGACGACCCGCGCCCGGCTGACCGTGGCCACCGTCGTCCTCGGCTACCTGCTCTCGGTCGGCCACGCGCTGCTGTCGCGTGGGCCGCGTACGGCTGCGGCGCTGATCGCCACGGCGACCGGGGGCGGGTTCGCCATCGAGGCGCTCGGCGTCGCCACCGGATTTCCGTTCGGCAGCTACGACTACTCGGGGCAGCTCGGCCCGAAGCTGGCCGGCGTACCGCTGATCATCCCGCTGGCCTGGACCTGGATGGCCTGGCCGGCGTGGCTGGTGGCGACCCGGCTCACCACGCGGATCACGGTGGCGGCGGGTCGCTGGCGGTGGCCGACCCGGATCGCGCTGGCCACCCTCGGCCTGGCCACCTGGGACCTCTTCCTCGACCCGCAGATGGTGGCCGAGGGGCACTGGGTGTGGCGGGACCCGACCCCGGCACTGCCCGGCCTGCCCGGCATCCCGATCAGCAACTACCTCGGCTGGCTGCTGTTCGCGGTGCTCATGATGAGCGCGCTGCGCCCGCTCGCCGGACCGGCCGTGGACACCACCGACGCCACCGACACTCCGCTGTACGCGCTCTACCTGTGGACGTACGGCTCCAGCGTGCTGGCTCACGCGGTCTTCCTCGACCTGCCCGCCTCGGCACTGTGGGGTGCGGCCGGCATGGCGGTCGTCGCGGTGCCGCTGGCGGTCAGCCTGCTGCGGCAGCGCCGCACGGGACGCGCCGACACCGCGCCCCGACCCCACGCCGACGTCTCGGCATGAGCGAGCCCCGGCGTGAGTGAGGCTTTGTCGCTCGCCGTGTTCGGGGTGCTCGTCGTGCTGACCGGGCACACCCTGGTCAACGCCGGCCGCTGGTTGCGCCGTCCCGCGTCGGGGCCGGTCGAGGTCACCGAAGCGGTGACGGTGCTGCTGCCGCTGCGCGACGAGGCCGCCCGGGTGACCCCGTGCCTGCGGTCCCTGCTCGCCCAGCGTGGCGTACCCGGGCTGCGGGTCGTGGTGCTCGACGACGGCTCCACCGACGGCACCGCCGACGTGGTCCGCGCGGTGGTCGGCGACGATCCCCGGGTCACCCTGGTCACCGGGATCGCGCCGCCACCGGGCTGGTTGGGCAAGCCGCACGCCTGCTGGCAACTGGCCGACCGCGCCGACGCGTCGACCACCGCGCTGGTCTTCGTCGACGCCGACGTGGTGCTCGACCGGTACGCGGTGGCGGCGGCGGTGACCGAGCTGCGGGCCGCCGGGGCGGCGCTGCTGTCGCCGTACCCGCGGATCGTGGTGCGCACGGCGGCGGACCGGCTGGTGCAGCCGTTGTTGCAGTGGTTGTGGCTGACCTTCCTGCCGCTGCGCGCGATGGAGCGCTCGCCCCGGCCGTCGCTGGCCGCGGCGGGCGGTCAGTTCCTGGTCGTGGACCGCGCCGGTTACCTGCGCGCCGGTGGGCACGCAACGGTGGCCGACCGGGTGCTGGAGGACATCGAGCTGGCCCGGGCGGTGAAACGGTCCGGCGGCCGGATCGCCCTCGCCGACGGTTCCCGGCTGGCCGTCTGCCGGATGTACGACGACTGGCCGCAACTGCGCGACGGTTACACCAAGTCGCTCTGGGCCTCGTTCGGGCATCCGCTCGCCGCCGCCGTGGTCATGTCCCTGCTGCTCCTGCTCTACACCGCGCCGCCGCTGGTCGCCGTCGGCGCGCTGCTGGCCGGTGCGCCGGTGGTGGCCGCGCTCGCGCTGTCGGCGTACCTGCTGGGGGTGGTCGGGCGGGTGGTCAGCGCACGCGCCACCGGTGGGCGGGCCTGGCCCGACGCGCTGGGCCACCCCGTGTCGGTCGCGGTCCTCGGTTGGTTGACCGTACGGTCGTACCATCTGCGCAAGCGGCGGCGCCTGTCCTGGCGCGGCCGACCGGTCGGCTAGGCCCTGGTAGGCCCACTCTGGGAGGACATCGCATGGCGCGGATCGTGGTCGTCGGCGCCGGAGTGGGTGGACTGGCGGTCGCCGCCCGGCTGGCCGTCACCGGCCACCAGGTGACCGTCCTCGAACGGGCCGACACGGTCGGCGGCAAACTCGGGCGGTACACGCACGACACCGCCTCCGGGCCGTTCCACTTCGACACCGGTCCCAGCCTGCTCACCCTGCCCGGGATCTTCCACGAGCTGTTCGAGGCGACCGGGGCCAAGCTCGACGAGTACCTCGACCTGGTCCCGTTGGACCCGATCGTGCGGCACGTCTTCCCCGGCGGCGGGCCGGTGCTGGACTCCTGCGCCGACCCGACCGAGTTCGCCGCCCGCATCGGCGCCGTCCTCGGCGATCGGGCGGCGACCGACTGGCAGCGGCTGTGGCGACGCGCCGGCCGGGTGTGGCGGGCCTCCGAGCACGACATCCTGCGCCGCCGCGTCGACTCGCCCCGGGACCTGACCCGGCTGGCCTGGCGGCTCGGTGACCTGGCCGCCATCCGGCCCGGTCAGAGCCTGCGCGGGCTGGGTCGCGCCCACCTGTCCGACCCCCGGCTGCGGATGCTGCTGGACCGGTACGCCACCTACACCGGTGCCGATCCACGCCGCGCGCCGGCCGCGCTGGTCGCGGTCCCCTACGCGGAGCTGGCCTTCGGCGGCTGGTATCTGCGCGGCGGGCTGGGCAGCCTCGCCGACGCGCTGCTGTCGCGCTGTCTGGACCTCGGCGTGGTGATCCGCACCGGCGCCACGGTCACCCGGATCGACGCGGCGGGCGGGCGGGCACACGGCGTACGCGTCGCCGGGCAGGCCGCCCCGGTGCCGGCCGACGTGGTGGTGGCCAACGTCGACGCGCTCACCGTCTACCGGGACCTGCTGCCCGACCCGCGTCGGCTGGCCGGGCTCACCGACCGCAGCCTGGCCGGTTTCGTGCTGCTGCTCGGCGTACGCGGCAACTCCGGGCTGGCCCACCACACCGTTTTCTTCCCGCGCGACTACGACGCCGAGTTCGACGCGATCTTCGGTGCCCCGGGGCGGGGAGTACGCGCCCGTCCGGCCACCGACCCGACGGTCTTCGTCACGGCGGCCGACGATCCGGCGGTCCGCCCGACCGGACACGAGGCATGGTTCGTGCTGGTCAACGCCGCCCGTCACGGCACCGCGCCCGGGGCGGTGGACTGGCGGCGACCGGGGCTGGCGGCGGCGTACGCCGACCGGATCCTGGACGTGCTGGCCGAACGGGGCATGGATGTCCGGGACCGGCTGGTGTTCCGCGAGATCCGCACCCCGGCCGACCTGGCCGACTCCACCGGCGCGCCGGGCGGGACCATCTACGGCACGGCCGGCGGTCTGCTCCGCCCGGCCAACCGGGGGGCGGCGCACGGCCTGTGGCTGGTCGGCGGCTCCAGCCACCCGGGGGGCGGCCTGCCGATGGTGGCCCTGTCCGCGCAGATCGTCGCCGACGAGATCGGCCCCGCCTGGTAGGGGGCGGGATGTAAGGAAGGGCACCTTCTTAACGCCTGCGGTAGAGAAAGGGCCCCTTGTTAACACCCGCAGGCCGACGCACCCGGCGGGCCGACGCGCACACCGGCGGGCCGACGACTCAGTCGGCGTCGATCAGGGCCCGGCGGACGGCGGAGAGCAACTGCCCCAGGCCGAAGGCAGCCAGCAGCACCCACACCGCCGTCGCCATGGTGATCGTGCCGGCCGCCAGGTCCAGGTCGATCAGCCCGGTCAGGCCGGCCAGCAGCAGCCCGGCGACGGCCACGCAGACCCGGGTGGGACGCTCCCCCACCGTCACCGCGCCGATGTCGCGCATCCCGGCGGCGACCGCCCGGGCCCGGACGTACTCGTGCAGCCAGGACAGCGCGCCCGCCGCGGCGACCAGCCCACCCGGCGCGCCGACCAGCCAGAACGCCACCAGCCAGGCGGCCTCGCCGATCCGATCGGCCAGCGAGTCGTAGACGTAGCCGAGCCGGGTGGTGCGGCCGGTGGCCACCGCCACCGCGCCGTCGACGCTGTCCGCCACCGAGGCGAGCAGCACGAACAGCGCGGCCAGGAACGGTCCGTCGCCCGGTCGCCCGGCGAACAGTGGCACGCAGAGGCAGAGCAGTACGCCGAAGACGGTGACCGCGGTCGGGCCGACCCGGAGCCGGCCCAGCAGGAAACCGACCTGGTAGGCGAAACGGAGCCAGCCGCGTACCACGGGGGTGGCCGCCCGGGGGTCGAACCCGCCGTGCAGCCGGGCCCACGCGACGGCGTACTCGTTCCAGTTCAGCTGTCTGCCCACCACGGTTCAACCGACCCGACGGCGCTGAGGTGTCGCGCCCGCCGCGTCACGTCGCGGCGCCCACCCGCAGGTTCTGCCAGATCTCCCGGGTCGCGGTGGAACGGTTGAAGGTGATGAAGTGGATCCCGGGGACGCCCTCGTCGAGCAGTCGCCGGCACATTTCGCTGGTCTGCTCGATGCCGAGCCGACGGACCGCTTCCGGGTCGTCGGCGACCCGCTCGAACCGCGCCGCCAGGGCCGGCGGGAACGGCGCCCCGGAGAGCTGCACGGAGCGTTCGATCGTGCCGATCTTGGTCACCGGCATCACGCCGGCCAGGATCGGCGTGTCGCAGCCGGCGGCGGCCACCCGGTCGCGCAGGCGAAGGTACTCGTCGGCGTCGAAGAACATCTGGGTGATCGCGAACTCGGCACCGGCCCGGCACTTGCGGACGAAGTACTCGGTGTCGGTCTGGACGTCCACCGAGCGCGGATGACGGTACGGGAAGGCGGCGACGCCGACACTGAAGTCACCGGAGCGGCGGACCAGGCGGACCAGGTCCTCGGCGTAGTCCACGCCGTCCGGGTGCGGCACCCACTCGCCGTTGGGATCTCCGGGCGGGTCTCCCCGGACCGCCAGCACGTTGCGCACCCCGACACTGGCCAGCCGACCGATCACGTGCCGCAATTCGGCCACCGAGTGGTTGACCGCGGTCAGGTGCGCCATCGGCAGCAGGGTCGTCTCGGTGGCCACCCGCTCGGTGACCGCGACCGTGGTGTCCCGGGTCGTCCCGCCGGCACCGTAGGTGATCGAGACGAACGAGGGGCGCAACGGCTCCAACTCACGGATGGCCTGCCAGAGCTGCCGCTCGCCCTGCTCGGTCCTGGGCGGCCCGAACTCGAAGGAGAAGGTCGGCTGGCAGTCGCGGACCAACTCCCCGATCGCCGGTTGCGAATTCGGGAGGATCGAGGGAAGTCCGAGCGCCACGTACCGACTCTAGCGGCCGGTCCCCCGTACCCCCAGCACCTTCCCAGGGGTGGGGACGTGACCGATGCCCACCCCGGGCGGCCGGTACGCAGGTGAGCCACGGCGCGCCGGACGGTGGGTGGGTCGCCGTGTCCGGCCCCGACCCATTAGCGTCGGGAACGTGACCCACGCTGCTCCTGTCTCCCCCGTCGACCGTGCCGGCCTGCGCCAACGCGTCGACAAGGCACTGGCCGACTTCCTCGCCGCCCGCCGCACCTGGATGACCGGTGTCGACGACGCGCTGGTGCCGGTGGCCGAGGCGATCGAGGCGTTCGTGCTCGGCGGCGGCAAGCGGCTGCGGCCCGCCTTCGCCTACTGGGGGTTCCGGGGCGCCGGTGGGGTGGACACGGACCCGGTGGTGACCGCCCTCGCCGCGCTGGAGTTCGTCCAGGCCAGCGCCCTGATCCACGACGACCTGATGGACCGGTCGGACACCCGACGGGGTGAGCCGGCGGTGCACCGGCGGTTCGCCGCCCGGCACCGGTCGGCCGGCTGGGGTGGCGATCCCGACGGGTTCGGCGACGCGGCGGCGATCCTGCTGGGTGACCTCTGCCTGGTCTGGTCCGACGAGCTGCTGCACTCCGCCGGGCTCGACCCGCGGACGGTGGCCCGCGCCCGCCCGGACTTCGACGAGATGCGCACCGAGGTCACCGTCGGGCAGTACCTGGACGTGGTCACCCAGGCCACCGGCGACACGTCGCTGGAACGGGCCGGCAAGGTCGCCCGGTACAAGTCGGCCAAGTACACGGTGGAGCGGCCTCTGCTGCTCGGCGCGGCGCTGGCCGACGCGCCCGCCGACGTCCGCATCGCCTACTCGGCGTACGGGCTGCCGCTGGGCGAGGCGTTCCAGTTGCGCGACGACGTACTCGGCGTCTTCGGCGACCCCGCGCAGACCGGCAAGCCGGCCGGTGACGACCTGCGCGAGGGCAAGCGGACCTACCTGGTCGCGGCGACGATGGAGGCGGCCGACGAGGCCGGGCGCGCGCTGCTGCTGGCCGGGCTCGGCGACGCCGAGCTGGACACCGAGGGCGTGGCCCGGCTGCGTGAGCTGATCTCCTCGACCGGGGCGCTCGCCCGCACCGAGCAGCGCATCGTCACGCTCACCGACGCGGCGCTCGCCGCGCTGGTCGCCGTGGACCTGGACACCGAGGCCCGGCAGGCCCTGGTGGACCTGGCCATCGCCGCCACCCGCCGGGCCGACTGAACGGCGCGTCCCCGCGACCGGGTCGGCGGTCCGGTCGCGGGGGTCGACGCGGAGGGTCCGGGCGCACGCGGGTCGGACGCCGGACGGCTCGGTCGCGCGCCGGCCCGACCCGGACCGGGTGAGGGGTCGACTGCGGGTCAGAAGCCGAGAGCCTGCGCGCGGCGCTTGATCTCGCGGGCCTGGTCGCCGCCGAGGGCGGTGGCGGGGGTGCCGCCGGGTAGCGACGGGTCGGGCTCGTAGAGCCAGCGCAGCGCGGCCTCGTCGTCGTAGCCGGCGTCGTCCAGCAGGGTGAGCACGCCGGGCAGATGCTTGAGCACGGTGCGGTTGGCCACCAGGTCGGCGGGGATCCGCCGGACGCCGTCGCGGCGTACCGCGATCAGCTCACGATCCCGGATCAGCTGGTGCACCTTGCTGATCGTCAGGTCGAGCCGTTCGGCGACGTCCGGCAGGGTCAGCCAGTCGGCGGGGCCGGCCTCGGGCGCGGTGCCCTCGGCGGGTACGGAGTCGGTCACCGGACCACCCTGCCATGCCACCCTCCCCCCGGGTCAACGACCTCCCGTCAGTGCACTGAGCAGGGGCGGCGACAGCCGGAGTACGCAGGGTGGCCCCACGGGGGCGGTTGCGGCGGTAGCATCCAGTTCTATCTCCACCTGGACACAGAAATTCTATCTTCTTCCCCCGGACACATAGACTCCCTGCCGATGGACACACAGGTCGCCGACACGTTGCTGGGCTCGCTGATCGACGGGCGCTACCGCATCCGCGGTCGCGTGGCTCGTGGCGGCATGGCGACCGTGTACACCGCCACCGACGAGCGGCTCGAACGCACCGTCGCGCTGAAGACCATTCACGCCACCGCCGGCGCGCCGGCACGCCCCGGACTGGCCGGTTTCGTCGACCGCTTCACCGACGAGGCCAAGGCCATCGCCCGGCTCACCCACCCCAACGTGGTGGCGGTCTACGACCAGGGCACCCACGACGGCATGCCCTACCTGGTGATGGAGTACGTGCGCGGCCGCACGCTGCGCGAGGTGCTGGCCGAGCGCCGCCGACTCAACCCGGACGAGGCGCTGGCCATCACCGAGCAGATGCTCGCGGCGATCGCCGCCGCCCACCGGGCCGGGCTGGTGCACCGCGACATCAAGCCGGAGAACGTGCTGGTCGCCGAGGCACCCAGCGGTGGTCCGGCCAACCTCGTCGACGGGGTTGTCAAGGTCACCGACTTCGGGCTGGCCCGCGCCGTCGAGGCCAGCACCGACCACGACAACGGCAACCAGCTGATGGCCACCGTGGCGTACGTCGCGCCGGAACTGGTCAGCGACGGTCGCGCGGACGCCCGCACCGACGTCTACTCGGCGGGCATCGTGCTGTTCGAGATGCTCACCGGCCGGGTGCCGTACGAAGGTGACCGGCCGATCGACATCGCCTGGCAGCACGTCGACCGGGACGTCCCGGCACCGTCGACGCTGGTCCCCGGCCTGCCCAGGGTGCTCGACGACCTGGTGGCCCGGGCCACCCGGCGTGACCCGGCGGCCCGCCCCTCCGACGCCGCCGCCCTGCTGGCCGAGGTGCAGGTGGCCCGGGACGGGCTCGGCACCGCGAACAGCCACACCACCATGCTGCCGTCGCTCGCCGACGGGCCGGTGGTCTCCCAGCCCACGATGGTGGTCCTGGCTCTGATACACATCT
>NZ_SISL01000209.1:0-10281 GCF_004307965.1 Verrucosispora sp. SN26_14.1
CCGGCGACGGGTGGCGTGGGGGTGGGTGGCTGCGTTGGTGCCGGTGTTCGCGGCGGTCACCCCGTTGGCGCTGCGGGCCCGGGGGCAACGGGCCCGGCAACTGGACTGGGTGGACGCGGCGCGGCCCGGGGACCTGGCGGCGCTGCCCGGCGGGGTGGTACAGAGCGGGGTGGTGGGCGGCCTCCTGGTCGGGCTCGCCGCTCTCGGTACGGTCCGGGCCGGTCGGCGGGCGCTGCTGCCGGCCAGTTGCGTGCTGCTGCCCGTGCTGCTGCTCTTCGTCGCCGGGTCCGTCGTCCCGCTCTGGGTTCCCCGCTACCTGGTCTTCGTGGTGCCGTTCGGCTGCCTGCTGGCCGGTGCGGCTCTGCGTACGGTCCGGGCGCCCGGTGCACTCGCCGTGGTGGCCCTGGCCGGGCTGCTCGGTCTGCCGGACCAGGCCGCGTTGCGACGTACCCACGAGTGGCCGCGCAGCGCCACGGTCGACTACGCGGGCGCGGCCCGGATCGTCGCCGACGACCTGCGCCCCGACGACACGGTGGTCTACTCGCCCCGGGAGAGCTGGCTCTTCCTCGACCTGGGGCTGCGCTACCACCTCGGCGAGCGGACACCCCGGGACGTACTGGCGGTGGCGGACCCGCAGCGCCGGGGCGATCTCTGGGCCACCGAGTGCGACCGGCCGACGGAGTGCCTGGCGGGGGTGGACCGGGTCTGGCTGGTGGTCGCCGGCGGTCCGGACGACCCGCTGGCCGCCGTCCCCGGGGCCAAGGGTGACGCGCTGCGGAGCGGCTACACCGTCACCCGGGTCTGGCCCCGACCCGGCCTCACCGTCGCCCTGCTCACCGCCGACGACCGCTGACCGCCCGCCGGGCGCGGCACCGAGGGCGACCGGCGACACTCCCGGTCGGCCCGGGGCACAGTCGACGCCGGGGCACGCTCAGGCGCCAGGGCACGCTCAGGCGCCAGGGCGTTCCGGGGCGGTGCGGGCCAGCGGGACGATCAGGATCGCCTCGGTGCCGCCCTCGGCGCCGGGCCGCAGCTCGATACTGCCCCGCAGCTCGCCGGTGACCAGGGCGCGGACGATCTGCAGACCGAGCTTCCCGCTGCCGGAGGCGTCGAAGTCGTCCGGCAGCCCCCGACCGTTGTCGGCGACGGTGACGTGCAGCATCTTGCGGGCCCGGTGCGCCGACACCACCACCTCGGGCGCGTCGGCGGTGGGCGGGCCCGGTGGCTCCGGCTCGACACCGACCTCGTCCTCGGCCTCACCGGTCGGCGGGAAGCCGTGCTCGACGGCGTTGAGCAGCAGCTCGTTGAGCACCATCACCATCGAGGTGGCGATCTCGGCCGGCAGCACGCCGAAGCTGCCCGTGCGTCGCATCCCGACGCTCACCTCGGTCGCCGCCACCTCGGTCGCCGCACTGGCCACCCGGTCGACGATCCCGTCGAACTCGACCGCCTCGTCGCTGGACATGGAGAGCGTCTCGTGCACCAACGCGATCGAGGCGACCCGGCGTACCGACTCCTCCAGGGCGACCCGCGCCTCGGGTATGCCGACCCGGCGGGCCTGGAGGCGCAGCAGCGCCGCGACGGTCTGGAGGTTGTTCTTCACCCGGTGGTGGATCTCCCGGATGGTGGCGTCCTTGGTGATCAGGGCGCGGTCCCGGCGGCGTACCTCGGTGATGTCCCGGACCAGGACCAGCGCGCCGATCGGCACACCGGCGGGCATCAGCGGCAGGGCCCGGGTGAGCATGGTCGCGCCCCGCGCGTCGATCTCGCGCCGGGGCGGCGCCTCGCCGCGCAGCGCGGCGAGGATGCCGTTGCCGGCCTCGGTCCCCTCCAGCGGGTCGTTGGCCAGTCGGCGGTGCAGCGCCGCGAGATCCTCGCCCACCAAATGGGAGGCGTAGCCCAACCGGCGGTACGCGGACTGCGCGTTCGGACTGGCGTAGGTGACCTTGCCCCCGGCGTCCAGCCGGACCAGCCCGTCACCGACCCGGGGCGCCGAGGTGGTCTCGCCGGGGTGCCGGGGCGGCGGGAACGTGCCGTCGGCGATCATCTGCGCCAGGTCGTCGGCGGTGGTCAGGTAGTTCAACTCCAGTTGGCTGGGCGTACGGGCGGTGGACAGGTTGGTGTCCCGCCCCACCACGGCGATCACCTCGTCGGACTCCCCGTCGGCGGCTCGCAGCCGGACCGGGATCGCCTCGTGTCGGGCGGGCACGTCGCCGTACCAGACCGGATCGCCCTCCCGCCAGATCCGGCCCTGTCCGTAGGCGACGTCCAGGTGCGCCACCTCCGGGCCGCCGACGATGCGTCCCACCTGGTCGTCCTGGTACGCGGTGGGCGCGGTGGTCGGGCGGACCTGGGCCACGCAGAGGAAGCTCCCCTCACCGTCCACGGGGACCCAGAGCAGCAGGTCGGCGAAGGACAGGTCGGACAGCAACTGCCAGTCACCGGCGATGCGGTGCAGGTGGTCGATGTCGGCCGGACGCAGACGGGTGTGCTCCTCGGCGAGATCGCGCAGCGTTGACACGCCGACCAGCGTGCCACGCCGAGGGTCACCTCGTCGCGGTGACCTTCTTCAGGCCCCGGGGCGCGTCCGGGTCCTCGCCCCGGGTCAGCGCGAGGGCCAGCGCCAGCCGTTGCAGCGGCAGAATGTCCAGCAGCGGGGCGTAGCGCTCGTCGACCTCGGGCACGCCGAGCCGGGTGGCCCCCTCGACCTCGGCGGAGCCGACCACGACCACGTCGGCCCGACGCTCGCCGAGCCGGGGCAGCACCTCGCGCATCGCCTGCCCGCCCGGCCCGGAGCCGACCACGGCCAGCACCGGCACGTCCGGGTCGGTCATCGCGAGGGGGCCGTGCAGCAGGTCGGCGCCGGAGAAGGCCAACGCCGGCAGGTACGACGTCTCCATCAGCTTGAGCGCGGCCTCCCGGGCGGTCGGGTACGCGTACCCCCGGCCGGTGGTGACCAGTTGGCCGGCGAAGCGGTAGCGGGGGGCGAGCTCGGTGGCGGTCGGGTCGGCGAGGGTCCGGGCGGCCAGTGCCGGCAGCGCGGCCAGTGCCCGGCGCTCGTCGTCCGGAAGCGTGCCGTCGCCGGACCGGATCCCCTCGACCAGCAGGAGCAGGGCGAGCAGCTCCGCGGTGTACGTCTTGGTCGCCGCCACCGCCCGCTCGTGTCCGGCGGCGATGTCGACGGAGAGTTCGGCGGTCCCGGCCAGCGGAGAGTCCGGTGCGTTGGTGACCGCGAGGGTGAGTGCGCCGGAGTCCCGGGCGCTCCGGAGCACCTCGGCCAGGTCGGGCGAGCCGCCGCTCTGGCTGACGCCGACGACCAGGGCGTCGGAGAGGTCCGGCCGGGCGCCGAAGAGGGTCACGGCGCTGGGCGAGGCGAGCCCGGCCGGCAGGCCGAGACGGATCTCGGCGAGGTACGCCCCGTAGAGCGCGGCGTGGTCGGAGGTGCCGCGCGCGGTGAACACCACGTGCCGGGGGCGGCGCTCGGCGATGGCGGCGGCGACCCGGGCGATCGGTGTCGCGTACTCGTCGGAGAGCAGTCGCTCGTAACCGGCCGGCTGCTCGTCGATGTCGGCGGCCATGCCGCTTCCTGGGCGCGTCACGCGAACTCCTCCCCTGCGCGGTCCCCGCGCGTTTGATGCTCAGTCTTGCAGGATTCTTCACGTATGAGCAACCGAACGCGCAGTACTGCGCAGTGGATCACCAAAACTAGGAGTCGTCACCTACGCTGACCCGACCTCACCGCGCAACCCGTACCTACCACCGAGAGGACGACGTGGCCGAGGGAACCGACGATCGGGCGTTGCCGGCGACGGAGGAACTGGCCCTGGCCCGGCAGGCCCTGGACTCCGGCGACCTGGCACACGCCGCTGACCATGTGGCGGCTGCGCTGGCCCGGGCACCGACGCTGCCCGAGGTGCACGAGACCCTGGCCCGACTGGCCGTGGCCGGCGGCGACGACCCGGTGGAACTCTTCCCTCTGCAACACCACACCTTCATCGGCGCGGTCGTCGCCCGGGCACACCTGCTCGCCGCCACCGGCCGTCCCGCCGAAGGGCTCGACCTGCTGGTGGCCGCCACCGCGCACGCACCGGGAGCGGACTGGGCCGGTGTCCCCTGGGTCACCTCACCCGACCTGGCCGAACGCCTCGGTCCGGACCAGGCGGCCCGGGTCCTGATGCAGGTCTGCGCCGCCGCCCCCGACCCGGTCCCCGCGTCCGACCGGGCCGCCCTGGCGGCCTACCTGACGCTGGCCCGCAACGCGGTCACCGTCCACCCGGAACACGGGCTGCTGCTGGGCACGGCCTCCGCGCTGGCCCGGCGGGTCGGCGAGGTGCCGCTCGCGGTCCGCTGGGCCAGTCGGGGCGTACGCGCCGCACCGTCCAAGATCGGCGAGGTCTGGCTCGGGTACGCGTTGCGCAGCGCGGGCCGTACCCGGGAGGCGCTCGTCGCGCTGCGCCGTGCCGTCGACCACGACCCGGACGACCTCGCCGTGTACGCCGACATCGCCGGCACGCTGGCAGACCACGGCCGGCTCGACGAGGCGCTGGTCTGGATCGAGCGGGCGTTGACCCGCAACCCGTCCTTCGACTGTGCCGTGCACACCGCGCACCGGCTGCGGTTCCAGCGCGACGCCGACGTACGCCACCTGGTCGCGCTGGCCGACTTCGTCCGCGACCATCCCGACGACTCCCACGAGCACGGCGACCTCGCCGAGTGCTGCCGTGGCCGCCCCTGGCTGGGACAGGTGACGCCGGTCGCCGCCCGCCCGCCGTTCGACACCGCGGAGCGGGCACGCCCGACACCGCCACCGCCCTCCGCGGACGCGGCCCGGCGACTGCAGCAGCTCGCCCACCCCGCCTGGCCGCACCCACCGGCCGCGTACGACACGGCGGTCGGCCTGGCCACGCTCGACCTGTCGGACCTGCTCGGCCTGCTGGCCCACCCGCCGGAGGCTCCGCCGACCGCGTTGGGCCGGGTGCTCGCCGGGCAGGATCCCGCGCTCTGGGTGCGCTGCGTCCAGGTGTGGGCCTGCCTCGGCCTGCTGCACCACCGCACCGACGAGCCGTGGGCCGCCTCGACGCGACGGCGGGTGCTCACCGAGTTGACCGACACCGAGGAGGTCGCCGAGGCGGCCCTGTTCGCGTTGGTCACCGCCGCCTGGGTGGACCCGTCGGTCCGGCCCGACGTGGCCGGGCTGGTCGCCGCCCGACTCGCCACGGTGGCCGAGGCGACCCGGCAGGGCCCGGTGCCGATGGCCGCCTCCCTGGCCCACCTGGCGCTGGCCACCCCGGATCTCGACCCGGACAGCGTCGCCCTGGCGCGCACCCTGGCCGGCGCACCCGCCGGAGGGCACCGCTCGCCGCTGCGCGCACTGCTGCACCGGCTGCTGCGCCCGTTCCGCCCCCGCCTACCCGGCCCACCCTGATCCGCGCATCTCGCGCTCACGGATGTAAGGAGGGGTCCCCTGCTATGCACGAGGCGTTAGCAGGGGACCCCTCCTTACATCCGACACATCCGGAACATCCGGAACAGCCGGCTCATGCGGCTCACGCGGACGGGGAGCGGGCCAGAGCGGTCTCGGCCTGCTCCTCGGGCGTGCCGGTCGGTTCGTTGCTGGTGCGCAGCGGGATCTCGCGGATGAACCAGGCCAGCACCGGCACCAGCACGGCGAAGAGCACCGCCCACAGGAAGACGTGCGAGATCGCGTCAGCCAACCCGCCGAGCACCGCCTCGCGCGCCTGTGCCGGCAACTCCCGGAGCTGGTCGATGTTCATCGCCGCCCCGGCCTCGCCGCCGCCGCTGAAGGCACCACCGGCGGCGGTACCGGCCAGCCGGTTGGCGAAGATCGCACCGAACAGCGAGATGCCGAACGAGCCGCCGATGGAGCGGAAGAAGGTGGCCGCGCCGCTGGCCGCGCCGAGGTCCTTCTGCTCCACGCTGTTCTGCGCGATCAGCATCGACGTCTGCATGAGGAAGCCCATCCCGACGCCGAGCACGATCATGTAGAGCGACGACTGGACCTTGCTGGTGTGCACGTCCAGCAGGCTCAGCAGGGCGAGCCCGACGGCCATCACCGCGCCACCGACGATCGGATAGATCCGGTAGCGACCGGTCCGGGTGATGGCCCGGCCGACGAGCAGCGAGACCACCAGCATGCCGAACATCAGCGGCAGCAGGAGCAGGCCCGAGTTGGTGGCCGAGGCGCCCTGCACGGTCTGCTGGTAGAGCGGCAGGAAGTTCATCGCGCCGAACATCGCGAAGCCGAGCAGGAAGCCGATCGTGGAGATCAGGGCGAAGTTCCGGTTGGCGAACAGACCCAGCGGCAGGATCGGCTCGGGGGCGCGCCGCTCGACGAACCCGAAGGCGACCAGCGCGACGAGCGCCAGGGCGGCGAGGCCGAGGATCTGCGGGGAGCGCCAGGCGTACTCGTTGCCGCCCCACGTGGTGATCAGCACGATCGCGGTGATGCCGACCGACAGCAGCGCGGCGCCGAGCCAGTCGATCCGGTGCTCGGTGCGGTACCGGGGCAGGCGCAGGGTGGCGATGAGCAGCACCAGCGCCACGCCGCCGAGCGGCAGGTTGACGTAGAACGCCCAGCGCCAGGAGAGGTGGTCGGTGATGAAGCCGCCGACGAGCGGTCCGGCGACCATGGCGATGGCCATGATGCCGGCGATCATGCCCTGGTACCGGCCGCGCTCACGAGGCGGGACCAGATCGCCGATGATCGCCATCACGCCGACCATCAGGCCACCGGCACCGAGGCCCTGCACCGCGCGGAAGGCGATGAGCTGGACCATCCCGTCGTCGGGTCCGCCGAGGGCCGACGAGCCGGCCATGCCGCAGAGCGCGGAGCCGAGCAGGAAGAGCACCACGGCGGTGAGGAAGACGTTCTTGCGGCCGTACAGGTCGCCGAGCTTGCCCCAGATCGGGGTGGAGACGGTGGTGCCCAGCACGTACGCGGTCACCACCCAGGTGAAGTGGTTGAGCCCACCGAACTCGCCGACGATGCGGGGCAGCGCCGTGCTGACGATCATGTTGTCGAGCATCGCCAGCATCATGGCGATCATCAGCCCGAACAGGACGAGTCGAATGTTGGGTCGCACGGCGGCCTGTTGTTGTGAGGCCATCGGTAAGCTCTCCCCCCGAGACGTGACGCACTTACTTGCCGACCGGCTAGCTACCTTACTAGCCGGACGGTAAGTTGGACAGCAGATGACGGTCAACTGGATTAGGTGGTGCAGGTGAGCCAGAGCACAGGCGGCACCCGGGAGCGGATCAAGGCCGTCGCGCTGGAACTCTTCACCGAGCAGGGCTACGAGGCGACATCGCTGCGTGAGGTCGCCGAACGACTCGGCGTGACCAAGGCCGCCCTCTACTACCACTTCAAGAGCAAGGACGAGATCGTCACCAGCGTCGTCGAGGACCGGCTGGGCCGGATGGACACGCTGATCTCCTGGGGCGAGGGCCAACCGGACACGCTCGCCACCCGCCGGGCGCTGATCGAGCGGTACGCCGACGCGATGTTCGGCGGCGAACAGCCGTCGGTGATGCGCTTCTTCGAGCAGAACCAGACCGCCCTGAAGAACCTCTCCGCCGGTCGGGACATGCGCGAGCGGATGTTCCGGCTGGCCTCCGTGCTGTGCCGGGGCGACGACAGCGCCGGTGCCCAGCTACGCGCCGTGCTGGCCCTGTTCGCCGTGCACAGCAGCTGGTTCGCCCTGCGTACGCCGGACATCACCGACGCCGACCGCAAGCGGGTGGCGTTGGAGGTCGCCTACGAGCTGCTGGCCGCGATCGCGGTACCGGCCGCACCGGCCGAGGCGTGACCGCCCGACCGCCGACGCCCGCCGGAGGTCCGAGCGCTCAGCCGGCCGGGGTCAGCGTCAGTCGCAGGGCGAGCAGGTCGACACCGGGCAACGGCGACCAGTCCTGTTCCGGTACGCGGACGAAGCCCCGCCGCCGATAGAGCCGGTGCGCCGGCTCGGCGTGGCCGGCGCGTACGCAGATCACCAGCGCGGTGCAGCCCCGCCCGGTCGCCTCCGCCACGCACGCCTCGACCAGGGCGGCACCGGCACCCCGTCCCTGTGCGGCCGGATCGACGGCCAGCATGCGGAACTCCGCCTCGTCCGGTCGGCACAGCTCGGCGTACCTGCTGCCGGGCAGGACGAAGGTGACCGTGCCGAGCACCTGACCGGTGGCCGGGTCGACGGCGACCAGGATCCGGCCGTGTGCCGCCCGACCACTGACGTCGGCCAGCACCTCGGCGTAACCGTTCTCGCCCTTCAACTGGCCGTCGGCCTCGTACGCGGCGACGGTCAACCGGGCCACCGCGGCGAAGTCGGCCGGCTCGGCCGCGCGGACCAGGACGCCGCTCAACCGATCACCGCGATCAGGTCACCGTCCTGCACCACGTCGCCCTCGTTGACCGCGAGCTGCTGCACGACGCCGTCGGACTCGGCGATCACCGGGATCTCCATCTTCATCGACTCCAGGATCACCAGCGTGTCCCCCTCGGACACGGTGTCCCCGGCCGACGCGACGACCTTCCAGACGTTCGCCACCATCTCGGCGCGGATCTCCTCGGCCATCTCCCGGCCCCTTCTCTCGCGACTGCCTGCGCCACATCCAATCATGTGGCGGTCCTCCCCGGGCGGCGAGCAGCAGCCCCGGCGAGGATGCGTCGACGCCGACCGCACTAGCATCAACAGGTCGGACCCTGGCTCCGGAGGGCCGGTAGCGTGCCCCGGGGTCGAGGTCGTGCGCAGACGATCATCACGAGGAGGTCACCATGGCGAAGAAGGCCCGCAAGAAGAAGGCCCGGAAGAAGAGCGCCGCCAACCACGGCAAGCGCCCCAACTCCTGACGACGACGCTCCGGTCCCGGCGGACCGGACAGCGAGACGCCGGTGGCCCGTCCGGGCCACCGGCGTCGTCGTCCCTCCCGCGCCGACCGGTCAGTCGGCCAGTTCGCGGGACTCGGTGCTCTCGAACACCACGATCTCGCTGAGGCGTACCCGCAGTCGCTCGCGCAGTTCGTCCGGCGCGGACTCGTTGCCGCAGCAGCGGGCCACCAGCGCCTTCACCTCCTGCTCGATGCCGTACTCCCGCAGGCAGGGACCGCATTCGTCGAGGTGGTGACGGATCCGGGAGCGCCGCTCCTGGGCGCACTCCAGATCGAGGTAGAGGTAGACCTCGGCGAGGACCTCGCGGCAATCCGTCTCGTGCGGGTCTCCACAGCTCACGTCACACCTCCCGGCCGGTGGCAGCGGAACTCCGGGCCGTCGACGGCGCGGCCGAGAAGCCGCGCTCCGCGGCGTAGCCCTCAAGCAGCTTGCGCAGATTACGACGACCGCGGTGCAACCGCGACATCACGGTGCCGATCGGCGTACCCATGATGTCGGCGACCTCCTTGTAGGAGAACCCCTCGACGTCGGTCAGGTACACCGCCAGCCGGAACTCCTCCGGCAGCTGCTGGAGGGCCTCCTTGACGTCACTGTCGGGCAGCCGGTCGAGCGCCTCCGTCTCGGCGGAGCGCAACCCACTGGAGGTGTGCGACTCGGCCTCGGCGAGCTGCCAGTCGGTGATCTCGTCGGTGGGCGCCTGCACCGGCTGCCGCTGCCGCTTGCGGTAGGAGTTGATGTAGGTGTTGGTCAGGATCCGATACAGCCAGGCCTTCAGGTTCGTGCCCTGTTCGAACTGGTGGAAGGCCGCGTACGCCTTCAGGTAGGTCTCCTGGACCAGGTCCTCGGCATCCGCCGGGTTACGCGTCATTCGCAGGCCGGCCGCATAGAGCTGATCGACGAATGGCATCGCGTCCCGCTCGAACCGGGCCCTGCGCTCGTCCGTCTTCTCGGTGGTCAACCGCACATCCCCTCGGGTCGGATGCTTCCCCGCCGAGGATACGCGCACGGACCTCCCGGCAGATTCGGTTCCGACGGGTGTGCCCGTCGCCACCTCGGCCGGTGACACCGTCGCCGGCCAGTCCGGGCCCGCCAGCAGCTGCCGTAGCTGCCGCGCGTCCCGCTCGTCGCGTTCCCGGTTCCGGATCTCGGTCGGCACCGGTCACCCCCTCGCACAGTGGTCATCCGAGGGGTTCAACACCCACCGCAGGCCAGGGCATTCCGGATCCGACTCCCGATCCTGGTCCCGGCCGCGCGGATCACACGGCTGGGACCAGGAAGGGCCTGGGAGCCCGGTGCGACCGCCCCGACCGGGCGGGCGACACCATGGGATGCAACGACCCGGCGCGGCCACCGGACACGGCGCGGGCCCCGACCGGCAC
>NZ_SISL01000021.1:0-35329 GCF_004307965.1 Verrucosispora sp. SN26_14.1
GTGCGGGCGGGCGGGGTTGGGGGCAGGATCGGCGGCATGCTCGCGCGCTTCAAGGATCTCTGTCTCGACGCCACTGACGCGAACGCTCTCGGCGGGTTCTGGGCCGGGGTGCTCGGCGGAAGCCTGGTCGACACCGGGGACGGCGACGGGAGGGTCGATCCGCCGGCTGGGCGCTCCTCGGCCGAGTCGATCTGGATCAACCGGGTGCCCGAGCCACGTAGCGTCAAGACCCGCGTACACCTTGATCTGTGGTTGGCCGAGCCGCAGCCGACGGCGCTGCTGGCGGCCGGGGCGCGGATCGTCCGCGAGCCCGACTCGGAGATCGACTGGTGGGTGCTGGCCGACCCGGAGGGCAACCAGTTCTGTGCCGTCCCGCCCGGTGAGGATGTCGTTCCCGGGCCGTTCGAGCTGGTGGTCGACTCCGCCGACGCGGCCGCGCAGGCCGCCTGGTGGTCCGGCGTCGTCGGCGGCGAGGTACACCCCAGCGACGAGGGGTACGCGAAGATCGTCGGTGCCGGCGGGTTCCCGTGGGACTTCTGGATCTTCGACACCGTGCCGGAAGGCAAGTCGGTGAAGAACCGGCTGCACTGGGATGTCGATCTCGTCGATCCCGAGCCGTCCGCGCTGATCGCCGCCGGGGCGAGCCTGCTGCGGGAACCGGACGACACGGTGAGCTGGTGGGTGCTGGCCGACCCGGAGGGCAACGAGTTCTGCGCGTTCGCACCGCCTGGGTGAGACCGGTCGTCCGACGAGGTCCGGAGGCGTGGGGCGGTCGATGGGGTGTGCGCTGCCGTATGGGGCGGCCGGCCGACGCGTGGGTACGGCCGGGCGCCCCGGCTCCTGTCAGCTGACCGAGGCCCTCTTCCGCTGCCACATCAGCTGGATCTTCGACTCCATGAACGCGGCGACCTCCGGCCTTCGCTCCTCGACGAAGAAGTGCCCGCCGTCGAACTCGGTGGTCTCCACGGGGAACTCGGTGTACCGCTGCCACTGGTCGGTGACGACCCGGTCGTCACGGCCCTTCATCACCACGATCGGGCACTGCAACTGCGCGAAGGCCAGGTCCTGGTAGCCGCCGAGCAGTCTCAGGTCGCCCCCGATGATCGGCGCGAAGAAGTTCATGAAGTCCGGGTCGGCGAGGTTCTCCTCGCTGAGCCCGCCGTACTCGCGCAACACCCGCCTGATGCCCTCCTGGGTGTCCAGGTCGGACACCGAGGTGAAGCCCCGGTCGCACGGCGCGGCCGACCCGGAGGTGAAGAACATCAACGGCGGGTTGTCCAGGCGTTGCTGGCACAGCTTGGCCACCTCGTAGCCGATGATGCTGCCCATGCTGTGTCCCCAGATGGCGTACGTCCCGCGGAAGGAGTCGACCAGCTCGGTGAAGATGTCCCGGGCGAGCAGGGGCAACGACGCCGGCATCGGGGTGTTGGCCCGTTGTTCCCGCAGCGGGTACTGGACGACCCGGAAGTCGATCCCGTCGCTGAGCGCGAACTTCCACTTGCTGTAGTACAACGTTCCCGAACCCGCGTGCGGGAAGCACACGAGCGGGAGTTTTTCCACGATGCTCACTGGCACTCTCTCTGTCTAGCTGTCAAGCGGTTCACCCGGATCGCCACGGAGCAACGACACGGCCACGTCCGTGACACCGCGTGGCCGTGTCGCCGACCGACTCGGTCAGGCCCTTTCCAGGAACCTCGCGGCGCCGAAGAACCCGACGACCGTCCACACGCCGAGGATGATGTAACTGATCGGCCGTGCCTCGAACGTCGTGTGGGCCAGCGACGCCCGCATCACCTCCGCCATGTGGTAGATCGGCAGCACCTCGTGCACCGCCTGGACCCAGCCGGGCAGCCGTTCGATCGGGAAGTTGATCGGCGAGAACATCAGCGAGGTGAACGCGATCAGCTGCGACAGGGCCATGGCGGGCTCGGCCGGGATGACGAACGAGTATCCGTAGCCGATGGCGAAGCAGGACAGCACCATGAGCACGAAGGACGGGATGATGTTCCACGAGATCGCGTAACCGGGCGCGAAGATCAGGTGCGCGACGAAGACCGAGATGGCGATGGCCGGGATGGTGACCATGGCCCAGATCCCGACATCGGCGATCAGGAACAGCTTGCGGCTGACCGGCAGCGCCTTGACGAAGTCGATGTAGCCGGTCATCTTCGCGCCCGCGTTCTGCATCGGCACGGTGACCAGAGCCGTCATGATCAGCACGATGGTCGGTGCGCCGGTCGCGAGGTAGAGCATGCCGCTGCCATCCGGCGACGACATCAGGTAGGAGAAGCCGATCGCCACGCCGAGGGCGATCACGGTCATGATGATCGAGAAGACGACCAGGTAGCTGCCCTGCTTCCGGGCCTGGAGTTCGATCACGTACTTGAGTTTGCTACCGGTGGACACCTGCGACCGCTCCCTTGTTGCCGACGAGTTCGATGTACATGTCTTCGAGGGTGATCTCCGTGAGGGAGTACTCCGCCAGCAGGCCGCCGTCACGCTGCTCGGCGGCCCACTTCAGGGCCTCGGCAGCGAGTTCGCGCTCGAAGGTGAGGGTCAGTTCCGCGGCCGAGACCTTCAGGCTCTCGCTCCACGCGGGCCGTACGAAGCGGTCCTTGGGCACGAGGGCGACCGCTTCCAGCTTCATCCGGTTGCCGGCCGTCTCGCCCTTGATCCGGCGGACGTTGCCCTGCGTGAGC
Source organism: Verrucosispora sp. SN26_14.1 (assembly GCF_004307965.1). Classification (NCBI taxonomy): domain Bacteria; kingdom Bacillati; phylum Actinomycetota; class Actinomycetes; order Micromonosporales; family Micromonosporaceae; genus Micromonospora; species Verrucosispora sp. SN26_14.1. The sequence continues at coordinate 2,700 of NZ_SISL01000021.1, forward strand.
ACCTTGCCCTCGTCGAGGATCGCCATGGTGTCGACAGCGCTCTCGGCCTCCCGGATGCTGTGCGTCACCACCACGACGGCCGTGCCGTCGTTGGTCAGGTCGCGGATCGCGCTCCAGAGGAACCGCCGCCGGACCGGGTCGACGTCGTTGGTCGGCTCGTCCAGGATCACCGCGCGACCCGGCGCGACGGCGGCCATGCAGAACCCGGTGAGGCGCAGGACCCCGCCGGAGAGCTTGGTGCCCTCCACGTCCGCCCACTGCATGATGTCGAGCTTCTCGAACAGCTCGGTCGTGCGGCGGTCCACCTCGGCGGCGCTGATCCCCCGGAGCTGACCCATGACCCGGGTGACCGAACGCGGCGTCAGCTCACCGAGCGGGGTCTTGGACTGGGGCTGCACCGAGCACAGGTAGCGCCCCAGGTTCCGGTTCTTCGTGATGTCCTTGCCGTCGATCACGATCGAGCCCGAGTCGGGCTTCAACAGGCCGAGCAGCTGGTTCACGATCGTCGTCTTGCCCGCGCCGTTGTGGCCGAACAGGCCGAACACCTCGCCCTCGTCGACGCGCAGGCTCACGTCGTCGTTGGCGACCGTTCGACGACCCCTTGATTTGTACGTCTTCGTAACGTGGTCCAGTTCGATTACAGCCATTATCACCCTCCTTCGACAATCAACACTTCACCCAGCGGAAATGCCGCTGGTCAGATACTCGACTTCGTCATCCAGCACACGGACCAGGTCACGCGGGTCGTCGACCCACTTGCTCAGGACAAGCAGATCCAGGCGCCCGTTGCCCACCTTCGAGACACAGTAGCAGTCCGCATAGTCCAATTTGGTCTGATCGTCCGTCAGTTGCGCCAGGGTCATGTCCCAGATCGCGTCGTATTCATCCTCGACATTTCCGACAAAGTTCAACAAGCAGGTCGGTCGGAGCGTCTTACCCATCACGGACAGCACTTTCCGATGCTTGAAAATCGACCGGACGTTCTGCACGAGGTTCAGAAAGCTCACGTTGTTCTTGTTCATCATCCGAACCTTGTCGGTGATGATCCCGTCGAGGTCCTGCATCGTGCCGCGCTCCGCCGGCACCAGCACGGGGAGGCTGCCGAGGACCATGCCCATCACCTCGGAGTAGTCCTTGTCCTCGAAGACACGCGACTGGAGCAGCATGATCAACGCCACCTTGTCGATGCCGAGCAGGCGGCTGACGAGTCGGGCGTAGAGGTGCACGACCACATAGAACAGGTCCGGCTCGGTGCCGTCGGCGGCCCGCAGCCGGTCCAGGTCGACCGAGTAACGGACGTCCCGGATCTGGCTGTCCGCGTACCGGGCCGATCTGTCCTGGATGGTCTTCGCGTACCGGACGTACTCCACCAGGTCGAACTTCTCGATCAGCTCGTCCGAGGTGATGTCGACCGGCCCCTTGGCGATCTGGTCCTGCAGGTGCCGGTAGCTCTTGGCGATCGGCATCGCCCGACTCGTGCCGGCGGCCAGCTCCTCGTAGCGCTTGAGCAGGTCACCCCGGAACAACTGGCCGGACGCCGCATCGAAGATCGAGTGGTCGAACTGGAAGAGCAGGTCGTGCGAGCTGTCGTTGTACGTGATCAGGACGACCTGGTACATCGGCTTGTCGACGACCTTGAAGTCCATGCTCCACTCGCGCTTGACGAGCTCCGCCCGCAACTCCTCCTGCTCGTGCGGCTCCAGGCCGGACATGTCCAGGCGGGGCAGCGCGATGGCCTCGGGGGCCTCGAACTCCTTCCACCGGAACCGCCCGAACGACCGGGTCAGGAAGCTGCGCATGAGCCCGTGCCGCCCGATCACGTCGCACAGCGCCTGCTGGAGCACGTCGAGGTCGATGAGCTCACGGAACTGGATCAGGTAGAGCTGGAGGCGGGACTCGGTGGCGAAGTGCTGCTTCTGCATCGCGCTGATCGGGTACGTCCACTTCACCGGCCGGGCGCCGATGGAGCTGCGCAGTTCCTCCTGCCGACGGTCGATCTCCTCGAAGACCGCGGCGTAGCCGCCCGGGTACGACGGCAGGCCCGCACGCGCCTTCAACGCCTCGAAGTCCAGGCCCGTGTCGAGTTCCTCCGGGCCACCCCGCACCACGTAGTGCGGCAGGAACTCGGGCGGCACCCGCAGCTCGGTGAACTCCCGGACCACCCGAGTCTTCAACGCGTCGTCCAGACCCGCCACGCCGAGCACGACCAGCGTGTCCTCGTCACGACCCGACTTCACCTCACGGAAGGCACACGGTGCGCCGAGGCGCTGTTCCAGGAGCGCGGCGAGGCCGTCGAAGGACATGTCCTCCGCTCCGCCGCCCTTCGCCGTCCGCTCGAGGAACGCGGCGAGGCCGGCGACCGTCGGGTGGTTGTAGACCTCCTTGGCGAGGATCTTGTAGCCGTTGCGGTCCAGGGCGTTGGTGAACTGCACCAGCTTCACCGAGTCCAGGCCGATGTCGAAGATGTCCGCGCGGTCGCTGATCTCGCTGAAGCCGAGCAGCGTCCGGATCTCGCGCTCGATCATCGCCGCGATCGCCTGCCGCGCGTCGGCCCGCCCGGGCTCCACCTCGGCATCGACCAGCTTGGCCGCCGCCTGCGCCCGCAGGAGGTCCACACCGTGGTAGGCCGTGCGGATACCGGCCTCGCGCATCCTGGGCAACAGGTCCAGGATCGAGCGGTCGGCCGCACACAGCTCGGCGAACGAGTAGAGCCGGGTGACGCCCACCTCGGCGGCGTCGCGCTCGTTGTCCGCGAACCAGGTGGTGACCTCCCGGTCCCACCCGTCCCGGTCCAGACCCGGGCGGGACAGGACGTGGCACGGGATCCGCCGGTCCCGGGCCACCTCGGTCAGCAGGTCGAGCAGCCGACGCTGGTCGAGACCGTCGGTGACGCCGTCGCGGCGGGGCGTGTCCCAGAGGACGACCTCGTCCACGGCGGGCAGCGCCCGCAACCCGGTCGAGAGCCTGCCGGCCAGCTCCTCCCCGGTGGTCCCGGTGACCACGGGCAGCACCGTGATCCGCTCGTCCACCACGCCGACCCGGGTCTCCGCCGGGTCCGCGCCGAGGTCGAACGGCAGGACCTCGACGGTACGGGCGGGATTCACCCCGGCCAGGTCGCGCACCACGTCCTCGACGTCACCGCGGCGCGTGAGGACCACCGTCCTGGTCGGCCGCCCGGCCGCCGCGTCGGCACCGTCCAGCGGGACCATCCGGGGCACGAGTCGCCGATCCCGCTCGTAGCGGACCGCGACGTCGTCGGGCCGGTGCGCCTCCAACTCCGTCTGGAGATGCTCGCGCCACGCGGCGCGTCCGGCCCGGTCGTCGAGGGACGCGTCGCACCGCACGGCCCGGACCCGGAACGTCGGATGTTCGTGGTTGACACCGATGAGCAGTGGCACGAGGTCACCGCGCGTGCCCAGGAAGCCGGCGGTGTCCAGCACCACGACGTCCTTCACGCAGCGCTCCCGCATCTCGGGGATGGCCGCGCAGAGGCCACGCAGCGTCGTCACCAGGGACGCGTACTCCGTGCGGTCCACCACGACCGTGTCACCGGCCAGGGCGTGCCGTTCCAGGTCGTCGAGCAGTCGCGTGAGGTCGTCGTCGTGGCCGGGGCGGATCACCGCGCCGGACTGCCGGTCGAACCGGTACTGCGCGCCGAACGAGACGTAGAGCGTCCGCCAGTGCGCGACCTCGTCCAGTACGCGCCTGATCCCACGGCGGTCGTCGGTGAGGACGATCAGGACCTTCGGCTGCTCTTTCCCGGTCGAGGACGGACGCACGGATCGTGACCAGGCAAGCTGTGCGGCCGGTGCCGGCCCGGTCGCGGTGACGGCGCCGGTGACGGCCCGCCGGGTGGACTTGACGGTCGCGACGCGCAGGCCGCCGTCGGTCTCGCCCTCGACCAGCCGCTGAAACTGCTCTATGTCGACCGGATACTCGACCTTCTCGAACGGGTACAACGGCAGCGTCACCTTACGCGGCGAGCGACCACTGTGGAACGTCGTCCAGTCCAGTGAGACTCCGTTCTCCCAGAGCTTCCTGACCGCACGGGCCAGGTGCTCCTCGTCCCCGATCTCCTCCATCCGGTGACGCAGCATGTTCACCGTGGTGACCTCGGTGTCCCGGGCGATGGCGCGCACGAAGGAGGACAGCGCCTTGCCGGGTCCGACCTCGACGAACAGGGTGCCGCCCCGCTCCAGGATCGCCTCGACGCCGGCAGCGAACCGGACCGTCTCCCGGGCGTGCGAACAGTAGTACTCACGGTCGGTCGCCTGCGTCGCCGTGATCCACGTTCCGGTCACGTTCGACAGGTACGCGATCTTCGGCTGGTGCAGGGTCACCTGCTCCAGCACCTCACGGAACCGGACGAGCATGGAGTCCATGTACTGCGAGTGGTAGGCGTGGTCGGCCTCGATGTGCGAGAACCTGATCTCCCGCTCCGCGCATTGCCGTTCGACCTCGGCGATCGCCGCCGGGGTGCCGGAGACGGTGCAGTCCTCCGGGCCGTTCACCGCGGCGATGGCCAACTCGTCGGTCAGCATGCCCCGGACCACGTCCTCGGACGCCCGCACCGAGGTCAACGCGCCCTCGACCGTCGTGTCCATCAGGCTGCCCCGGGCGTGGACCAGACGGATGCCGTCCTCCAGCGAGAACACGCCCGCCACGTACGCCGCCGCCAGCTCACCGGTGCTGTGCCCGATCATCCCCTTCGGCTTGAGGCCCCACCCGATCAGCGTCCGGGCCATCGACGCCTCCAGCATGAACAACAGGATCTGGGTGGTCCCGATGTTGTTCAGCTGCTTCTCCGCCGCCGGGGAGTCGCCGAAGAAGACCTCGCGGGGCAGATCGTTGCCCTGGTCCGCGCTGATCGTGAAGCACTCGTCCAGGTGCGTCCGGAAGTCGGGTTCGGTCTCGTAGAGGCCACGGGCCATCCGCAGGTGCTGCGCGCCGAGACCGCTGAAGAGGAAGTAGACGTCGCGACGCGCGTTCTTGTGGACCTGCGCGGGTGGTTCCTCGGTGTCCAGGGACTCCTGGATCCGCTCGCGCAGCTCCTCGACGTTCCCGAACTCCACGGCGTACCGGAAGGCCAGGCGGCGCTGGCGGTTCTGGAGGGTCCAGGCCAGGTCCGAGCCGTCGATATCCGGGTACGCGGCCAGGTGGTCGACGAAGTTCCGCTTGATCCGCCCGATGGCCTGCGCGGACGTCGCCGAGACGACGAACGTGTTGTACGCCCGCCCCTTGCCCGAGACCGGCCTCGCCCCGGGTGCCTCCTCCAGCACCACGTGCGCGTTGGTGCCGCCGATACCGAACGAGCTCACGCCCGCGCGCAAGGGCAGCACCTCGTCGGTCTTCGACCGCTTCGGCAGCAGCTCCTGCTTCTCCGCGACGACGTAGAACGGGCTGCCGTCGAGGTCGACGTTCGGATTCAGCTCCTGGAAGTGCAGGCTGCGCGGCACGGTCCGGTGTTGCAGGATCTTGCACGTCTTGATCAGGGAGGCGACACCGGCGCCCGTGTCGAGGTGGCCGATGCTCGCCTTGAGCGAGCCGAGCCCGGTCGTGCCCGGCGCACCCGTGCCGAACGCCTTGCGCAGCGCCTCGACCTCGATCGGGTCGCCGAGCGAGGTGCCGGTGCCGTGCGTCTCGATGTAGGACACCTCGGCGGGGCGGACGTTGGCGACACGATAGGCCTTGCGGATGACCTCGGCCTGTCCCTCGATGCTCGGCGCGGTGTAGCCGACCTTGCGGCTGCCGTCGTTGTTGACCGCCGAGCCCTTGATCACCGCGTAGACGTGGTCGCCGTCGCGGAGGGCGTTCTCCAGGCGCTTGAGCACCACGACACCGACGCCGTTGCCCTCGACGGTGCCGGCCGCGTCCCGGTCGAACGGCCGGCAGTGGCCGTCCGGCGAGTGGATCATGTTCTCCTGGTAGCGATACCCGTTCTTGTGCGGCAGCGTCAGCCCGCTCCCACCCGCGAGCGCGATCTGACACGACCCGGTCCACAGGTTGCGGCACGCCATGTCGATGGCGACCAACGAGGTCGAGCACGCCGTGTGCAGCGTGAACGCCGGTCCCTTCAGGTCCAGGGCGTAGGCGATCCGGGTGGCGGCGAAATCCTTGTCGTTGAGCTGCATGCCGGTGAACGTCATCCCGGATTCCAGGATGTGGCTGGTCAGGGTGTGCGTCTCCCAGGGGAGGTTGTTGGTGGCACCGAGGAACAGCCCGATGGCCTCGGGCCGACCCTCCGCCGAGTAGCCCGCGTCCTCCAGGGCGTGGAAGACCTCCTCGTGCAGGGCACGGACCTGGGGGTCGAGCAGGGTGGCGTCGGCCGGGGCGTAGTTGAAGAACTCCGCGTCGAAGTACTCGATGTTCGGGAACACACCCTTGGCCCGGACGTACTTCTCGTCGGCGAGCGCTGCCCTGGCCACGCCCACCCCGACGAGCTCGTCATCGGTGAAGCGGGAGATGGCATCGACGCCCTCGACCAGGTTCGCCCAGAACCGGTCGATGTCCTCGGCCTGCGGGAACCGGCCGGCCATGCCGACGACGGCGATCTCCAGGCCGGTGTCACGACGCGTGACGGCCTTGCTCTGCGGCATGGTCAGCGCTCCTCTTCAAGCTCGGCGGCGAGTTCCTCGGCGAACTCGTCCGCGATCTCGCGCAGCAGCGCGCTGGCAGCGAAAGCGTGCTCCTCGTCCTGCTCGGCGAAGGCGTCCTCGGCGTCGGCGTCGTCGGTGGGGGTGGCCGGTTCGTCGGCGCTGTCCGCGCCGTCGAGATAGGCGGCGAGGGAGGCGATGGAGGTGTGCTGGAAGAGCTGCACCAGGGGTACGTTCCGGTCCAGCGCCTTGCGCAGCCGGTTGTTGATGGTCAACAGGTTGAGCGAGTTGATCCCGAGATCGAAGAAGTTGCGGTTCACGTCGATCGTCTCGACCGGGACGAGGTCCGAGATGATCTCGAAGAGGATCCGCGTCACGTCGGAGACCGGTCCGAGGTCCGGTGCCTCGGGGCGGGACTCCGGCTCGGGGCGGATCTGCGCCAGCCGGGTACGGTCGACCTTGCCGTTCTTGGTCAACGGAATCCGGTCGAGCTGCACCAGCCCGGCGGGGATCATGTACGGGGCGGCCTGCTGCGCCATGCCCTGCCGCACCACCTCCGGTGCGATCCGCGCACCGGCGACGTAGTAGCCGCGCAGGCTCTTCTCGCCGTCCACCTCGACGCAGATCACGGCGGCGTCCTCGACATGCTCGACGGACCGGAGCATGCTCTCGACCTCGCCCAACTCGACCCGGAAGCCGCTGATCTTGACCTGGTCGTCCGCTCGTCCGAGATAGTCCAGCGACCCATCGGGCAACTCCCGCACGAGGTCACCGGTGCGATAGAGACGCCGGCCGGACAACGCCGGCACCGTGACGAAGGCGACCCGGTCGAGGTCCGGCCGGTTGTGGTAACCGGTCGACACGCCGTCACCTCCCACGCACAGCTCGCCGATCGCGCCGGGCGGCAGCGGGTTGAGGCCGCGGTCCAGGACGTGGGCAGAGGAGTGCGCCAGCGCACGGCCGATGGGGATCCGCTCGCGGCGGAGATCCTCGTCGCGGACCTGGTACGTCGTGGAGAACGTCGTGTTCTCGGTGGGACCGTAGCCGTTGGTGATCCGCAGGCCCGGGCAGACGCCGCGGACCTTCGCGAGGTGCTGGACCGACAACGCGCTGCCGCCGACGACGAGGTGTCCCAGCCGGTCGAAGATCGCCGGGTCGTAGTCGCACAGCTGGTTGAAGAGCGGCGCGGTGAGCCACATGGCGGTCACCTCGTTGCGCTTGATCGCCTCGCGCATCAGGTCACCGTCGAGCACGTCCAGCTCGTCGGCGAGTACGAGGGTCGCGCCGAACAGCATCGTCCCCCAGATCTCGAACGTGCTGGCGTCGAAGGCGGGCGAACCGGTGAACATCAGGACCTGACGGTCGTCGAAGTCGAAGAACTCCTGGTCCGCGAAGAGACGCATGATGTTGCGGTGCGTGATCTTGCAGCCCTTGGGGTTGCCGGTGGAGCCCGACGTGTACATCAGGTACGCCGTGGCGCCGTTCAGGTCGCGCCGCCCGGGAAACGGGGGCACCTCCCCGGCCGGCTCCTCGACGAGCAGCGCACGGGCCCCCGCCGGCACCCGGTCGGCGAACTCCGCCACCGTGCACAGGTCGCGTACGCCCGCGTCGGCGACGACGTACTCGATCCTGGGCTTGGCGTCCTTGGTGTCGATCGGGACGTAGAAGTTCCCGTTCTTCAACAGGCCGAGGATCGCCACGATCAGTTCCGGACGGCGGTCCGCGAGCACGCCGACCCCCGCGCCCGGCGCCACACCACGGCTCCTCAGCTCCCAGGCCACGGCATCGGACCAGCGGTCCACCTCCGCGTAGCTGAGCTCCCTGCCCCGCCACACCAGCGCGGTCCTCCCGGCGTGGGTCGCGGCACGCTCGGCGAACACGTCCACCACCGACGAGTCCAACATGCGCGAACGAGGACTCCCCAGCGCCGGGGCATCCACCGCACCGCTCTCCCACAGGGCGATGTCCGCGACCCGCGCCCGCGGGTTGCGCACCGCCGCGGTGAAGACGTTCAGCAGACAGCGCTCCAGCGACCGGATCAACTCCGGCGCGTAGGCGTTCTCGTTGTAGACGAACGTGATCGCGAAGTCGGCGCCGGGGTTGACCACGATGTGCAGGTCGTAGCTCGTCCGCTCGAAGACCTCCACCCCGTCGAACGCGAGCCCCTCGCCGCTGTCGCCGGCGAAGTCACGCAACTGCTCCGACAGCGGGTAGTTCTCGAAGGCCACGACGTGGTTGAGAAGCCGGTTCCGCAGCGGGGTGAGGCCCTGGATCTCGTGCAACGCGTAGTGCTCGAAGGCGCTCGCCCGCAGGTACGACTGCTGCACGTCCCGGCACAGGCCGGTGAAGTGCTGGTCCTGCGTGGTCGTCACCCGGACCGGCTGCGTGTTGCAGAACAACCCCACCGCGTCACCGACGCCGGCCATCTCGATGCCGCGCCCGGACACCACACTGCCGAAGACAACGTCGTCGGCGTAGGTGAACTTCTGCAGCACGACACCCCAGGCTGCCTGGAAGACGGCGCTCTGGGTCACCCCGGCCTTCTGTCCGAAGAGTTTCAGCTCGTCGTGCAGCTCGGCGGGGAGCGTGAACCGGTGGGTCACGCCACGGTAGCCGCCGGGACGGGGGCTCGCCGGCAGGACCGCCTCGTTCTCGTAGCCCTCCAGCGCCTCCGCCCAGTACCGTCGGGCGTCCTCGTCGTGTTGCCGCTCGTACCAGGCGACGTAGTCGCGGTACGGCATCGCCTCGAGCTGCGGCTGGTACGCGCCGGATCGGGTCAGTTCCTCGTAGTAGCCCATCAGCGTCCCGAACAGCGGGCTCAGCGACCAGCCGTCCAGGATGATGTGGTGGAACGTGAACACGAGACGCCAGCGGCGGTCGCCCAGCCGGATCAGGGTCGCCCGCAGCAGGACGTCCGCGCTGAGGTCGAAACCCTTCGCGCGGTCGGCGACCTTGAACTCCTCGACGTCCCGGTCCTGGTCGCCCCGGTCCCGGTAGTCGAGGACGTCGAGCTGCGGCGCCCACTCCTTCAACACGATCTGGTACGGCTGGTCGGTGTTGCGGTACGAGAAGATCGTCCGCAGGACGCTGTAGGTGCGTGACACACCCGCCAGCGCCGTCCGCAGGTGCGCGACGTCGACCTCGCCTGAGATCACGAAGTCGAACTGCTCCACATAGGCGTCCGAGCCGGTGTCCACGGCGTGGCTGAAGAGCATGCCCTTCTGCATCGCGGCCAGGCCGGAGATGGACTCGATGTTGTCTTTGTCAACCATGAACCAGGCTCTCTACTTGACACTGACGCGGTGCTCAGGTCGTGGTGTCCGGCGGCCGGCGCCCGGACGCGCGATCGTCGTGGTGCCCACCGTCAGATCCCGCCCTCGACGTCCAGCAGGATGTCGGCGAGCACGTCCTGACGGATCGGCGAGGAGACCTGGAAGCCTCTCGGCTCACCGGACCTCAGGGCGTCCCGGACCTCGTGGAACGACTCGTCCAGGGCCGCGATGATCTGCTTGGCGACGCCGCTCGCCTCCCATGCGCGCGGGTACCGCACCTCGATCAGGAGTTCACCCCCGCTGCGGGAGGCGACGATGTCGAGGGCGTACGGCGAGCGGTGTTCCCCGTCGGTGGTGATGTCCAGCGGGAGGTGGGTGAAGGTGATGCCGTCGGCGCTGTCCTGACCGCCCAGGTAGTTGAAGCCGATCTGCGGCCGGACCGCGGTCAGCACGGCCCGTTCCGCGTCCAGGCCGGTGTCGAAGCGCAGCAGGGGGCCGAAGCCGGCACCCTTGTCCGGCAGTCGCTCGAACGACCGCCGCACCGTGTCCACGGTGTCCGCCACACTCTGCTCCACCTGCACCAGGTGCGGGAAGGTGCTGGTGAACCAGCCCACCGTCCGGCTGAGTTCGTGGTCACCCGCGATGGGTTCGCGGCCGTGCCCTTCGAGGGTGAACAGCACCCGCTGCTCGCCGGTCACGGTGGCCAACGCCCGTGCCACCACGGTGAGGAGGGTCTCCACCTGGCTCGCGCCGTGCGCCTTCCGTGCGGCGTCGAACAGGGCGAAGTCGTCGGTCTCGGTCAGGCGCACCACCGTCGAGGCGGTCTCGGACCGCTTCACGTCACGCTCGACGAACACCTCGCCCGCCGCACCAGCGCTGCGCGCCAGGTCGAGCCAGTAGGGCAACTGGGCACGGAGGCCGCCGTCCTCGGCGCGCTGCTTGACCTCGCTCGTCCACGCCGGGAACGGCATGGTCTTGGCGGGCAGCTCGGCGTCCGGGTCGGCGAGGCAGGTGGCCAGGTCTTCCAAGAGGACGCCCCACGACACCACGTCGACGGCCAGGTGGTGGATGGCGATGGCGAACTGCACGCCCCCCTCCCCCAGCCCGGCGGCGAGGCTGACGACCGGGCCACCGCGCACGTCGACCCGCGCCTGGACCGTCCGCAGGTAGTCCGCCAGGGCCTCGTCGGAGAGACCGGCCGGCGGCTGGTCACCGTGGACGAGCCCCAGGGCGTCGACGTCACGCAGGACCAGAGCACCCTGCTCGTCGACCTCGACGCGGAGCATGTCGTGCTGGCGCACGAGCCGCTGCACCGCGTGTACCAGCCGATCCAGCGACACCGGCTCGGCCGTCGTGACCAGCAGGCACTGGTTGAAGACCCGGTTGCGGGCCTCCGGGTCGTCGAGGAACGCCAGTTGGATCGCGCTCGCCGTGATCGGTCCCGAGAGAGGCTTCTGGTCGTACACCCGCACTCCGGTCCCGGCGCCGGCGGACTCGGACAGCTTCTCCTCCAGCGACCGGATGGTCGCGTTGCCGAGGAGGTCCGCCGCCCGGATCGTGATGTCCTGTTCGCGGAGCCGGGCCACGATCTGGATCGCCTTGATCGAGTCGCCGCCCAGCGCGAAGAAGTCGGCGTCGATGTCCTCCACCGGCACACCGAGCACGTGCTGCCACGCGTCGGCGACCACGCGCAGCGAGTCGGTCTCCGGTGCCACAGCCGTCGCCCCCGCCGTGAAGTCGGGCTTCGGCAGCGCCGCCACGTCGACCTTCCCGCTCGCGTTCAGCGGAACCGTGTCGGCCCTGACGATGAAGGACGGCACCATGTAGTCGGGCAGCCGTCGGGACAGGGCCGCCCGCAGCGCCGGCCCGTGGTCCTGGTCGTCCAGATACCCGACCCAGAGACACAGACTCCGGCTGCCCTCGGTGGTCTCGTACAGTCCCGCGTGCGCCCAGCGGACGAAGGGCTCGTTCAGGGCGACCTGGATGATCTCCGCCAGCTCGATGCGGTAGCCCCTGAGCTTGATCTGCTGGTCGAGGCGGCCGGTGTAGTAGAGCAGACCGTTGGTCTTGAAGGTGACGATGTCGCCGGTCCTGTAGAGCCGCTCCCCCGGTACCGCAGGCGAGTACACGAACCGCTGGGCCGTCATCTCGGGCTGGTTCAGGTAGCCGTCGGACAGGCCGGATCCACCGATGTAGAGCTCGCCGTTGACGCCGACCGGCACCGGCTCCAACCGCTCGTCGAGCACCCACAGCGAGGTGTCGTTGACGGCCGTACCGATCGGAAGGGCGTCGTCGGCGTCCCACACGTCGAGGCGGTGGATGGTCGCGAAGACCGTGGTCTCCGTCGGGCCGTAGGCGTGGCTGATCCGGCCGGGCCCGAGCAGCTCGAACGCCCGCCGGACATGCGCCGGTGAGGCGATCTCGCCGCCGAAGATCACCCTGCGGACGCCGCCGAGCGAGTCCGACGCGTGGTCGATCAGCGCGTTGAACATCGCCGTGGTGATGAAGAAGCTGGTGATCTTGTGCCGCTCGATCGCGGCACCGAGCCGGTCGAGGTCCAGCACGGACGCCTTGTCCAGCAACACCAGCGACGCGCCGTTGGTGAGCGCCCCGAACATGTCGTAGATGGAGCCGTCGAACGAGTAGTCCGAGATCATGAGGAAGACGTCGCTCGGATCAGCGGCGTAGCAGACCGACTGGTGGACCACGCGCAGCACGCTCCGCTGCCGGATCACCGACCCCTTCGGCGCACCGCTGGTCCCGGAGGTGTACATGATGTAGGCCTCGTCCGCGCTGCTGCCCGGCAGCCCCGGGTTCCCGCGCTCGGCCGTCGACTCCGCGAGCTGGTGGACGCCGACGATCCGGAGCCGTTCGGAGACCAGCTCCGCCGCCTGCCCGCTGCGCGCGTCGGAGGTGAGCAGGAGACCGGCCCCCGCGTCCTCGACCATGACCCGCAGCCGCTCGGACGGGAAGTCGGTGTTCAGCGGAAGGTAGAAGCACCCCGCCTTGAGCACACCGAGGATGGCGGCGACCATGTCGATCGAACGGTCCAGCAGCAGCGCCACCGGTGCGCCGGGGGCCACGCCCAGCCGGACCAGACCGTGCGCGATCCGGTTGGCCCTGGCGTTCAGCTCCCCGTACGTCAGGCTCCGGTCGTCCGCGATCAGCGCCGTGCGGCCGGGATCGGCGGCGACGTGCTCCTCGAACAGTCGCGCGATGCTGCGGGTGTCCGGCGTCGGCGCGGGCACCGTCGCGAACGTCCGGATCAGCTCGGCCTCCCGGACGGGGATCAGGTCGAGCGTGCCCACCGGCGTGCCGTCGGCGGCGGCGAGGAAGGACCGGAGCAGCGTCGCGTAGCGCTCCGAGTAGAGCGCCATGGTCTCCTCGCGGAACAGTGCGGTGGAGTACTCCCACTCCAGCAGCAGCGCGCCGTCGGCCTCCCGGGTGCTCAGGGTGATGTCGTACTTGGCGCTGCCGTCGTCGAACGGGAGGATCCGCTCGTCGTCGGGCTCCAGACCCATGTCGGTGTTCTGGTGCACGAAGCAGACGTCGAACAGCGGCCGGCGGCCCGGCACCCGTGGCGGGTTCAGCTCCTCGACCAGGGACTCCAGCGGGTACTCCTGGTGCGCGAACGCCTCCAGCAGGGTGGTCCGCAGGCCGGTGAGGAAGTCGCCGACGCCGGTCGTGGGCGCGGCGGTGACCCGGATGGGCAGCGTGGTGACGAACATGCCCACGAGATCCTGGTAGGCCAGGTCGGGCCGGCCCATCACCGGCGCGCCGATCACGACGTCACCCTGTCCGCTCAGCCGGGACAACACCTGCTGGAACACGCCCAGCAGCACCATGTAGAGGGTGAGGTTGTGGTGGCGGGCGTACCGCTTGGCGGCCTCCAGCGTCTCGCCGTCCACGGACGCGAAGAGCGTCGCGCCCGCCGCCGTGGCGACCTCCGCCCGCTGCCAGTCCGTGGTGAGCTGAAGCGTCGGCGCGCCGTCGGCGAACCGGGCGACCCAGTAGTCGCGGTGCGCCGCCATGCCGGCGCTGTTCTGCCGCTCCAGCAGCCCACGGATCGCCGACCGGTAGCTCACCGGCAACGGCGGCAGCGCGGCCCGGTCCGCGACGGCGCCGAGGTCCCGGAACAGGATGCCCATCGACGTGCCGTCGGTGATGATGTGGTGGATGTCGATCGCCACGCACGACACGCCGTCGTCGAACTCGAAGTAGCCGAAGCGGAACAACGGGGCGCTGTCGAGTCGGAACGGACGCACGAACAGCCGCATCGCCCGGCGGGCCGCGCTCTCGTGGCTCTCACCTGGCGGGAGGGCACCGAGCCGGCGGTGTTCCACCGCGACCGGCACCTCCGCGTGCACCCGCTGGAACGGTTCCCCGTCCCGCAGATGGAACGTCGAGCGGAGGCTGTCGTGCCGTCGCACCAGGACGCGCAGCCACGCCTCCAGCTCGCCGATGTCGAGCGTGCCGGAGCGGATCGTCAGGCCGCTGACGTTGTACGTCACCGACTCCTCGTCGACCTGACTGGAGACGAACATGCTGCGCTGCGCGGCGGTCAGCGGCAGCTCGTAGGACTCCACCACGTGCTCCGCGTGCGCCGGGCGGCGGGCCGCCCCGCTCAGCCGCGACCGGACCAGGTGCTCGTCCACCCCGTGGACCCGGATCACCACGTCCGCGAACTCGTCGAACGTCGGCTTCGCCAGCAGGGTGGTCGGCGGGATCTCGACGTCGAGCACCGCGTTGAGCAACTGCGTGATCTTCACGGACGAGATCGAGTCGCCGCCGAGGGCGAAGAAGTCGTCCGCGCCACGGATCGTCGGGTAACCGAGGATGCCGGACCACACCCCGGCGATCACCGTGCGGGGCACCGCGTCAGCGTCGGACTCCCGGAGCCCTTCGAGGTGCGGCGGCCGGGACAGGATGCCCCGGAGCCGGTCGACCGGGTCCGCCGGTGCCGACCTCTCCTCGCCGGGAGCCGGCTGCGCCCGGACCGTCTCGTCCCAGTGGCGGACGCGCTGGAACATCTGGGGTGGCATCGGCACCCGCCGCACGTCCGCGTCCCGGTGGAGGCCGGCGAACGGCCGCGTGCGACCGGCCAGGAAGGCGGCGACCGCGTCGCGGAGGTGACCGGGCGTGCCGCCGGACCGGGCCGGGGCGTCCTCGCGCAGCACGACGGCACCGTCCACCGGCGGCGAGTCGTCGACCTGTTCCGGGCGCAGCAGCCGCAGCAACCCGTCGCGCAGACCGGCCCGGCTCTCGCACAGGATGGCCGCCCGCACGGCCTGGTGCTCGCGGCCCACCTGCAGGGTGAAGCACACGTCGGCCAGGCGGAGTTCGGGATGACGGTCGAGGTGCTCCAGATGCCGCGCCGCGGTGCGCGCCAGCAGGTCCTCGGTACGCGCCGAGATCGGGAAGACCTGCGGCGGCGATGCCGGGGCGGGCACCGCCGCGCGGGCGGGCGCCTCCTCCAGCACGACGTGACAGTTCGTCCCGCTCAGGCTGAAGCTGCTCACGCCGGCCCGACGCGGGGTGTCGCCCTGCTCCCACTCGGTGAGCCGGTCGGCGACGTAGACCGGGGCGTTGGCCAGGTCGAGCAGCTCGTTCGGCACGTCGAAGTGGATCGACGGCGGAATGGTTCGACGGTCCAGGCACAACAGGGTCTTGATGAGCGACGCCAGTCCCGCGGCCCCGACGGTGTGGCCGATGTTGGTCTTCACCGAGCCGATCGCGCAGAACTGCCGGCGGCTGGTGAACTCGGCGAAGGCGCTGGTCAGACCCTTGACCTCGATCGGGTCACCCAGCGTGGTACCCGTGCCGTGGGCCTCGATGTAGGACACCGACTCCGGCGCGATCCCGGCCCGCTTCCACGCGCTGACCAGCAGGTTCTTCTGCGCCTGCGCGTTCGGGGCGGTGAGGCCGTTGCTGCGGCCGTCGTTGTTGACCGCGCTGCCGAGGAGCACGCCGTAGACGTGGTCGCCGTCGGCCAGCGCACGCGACAGCGGCTTGAGGTAGACCCCGGCCACGCCCTCGCTCCACACCGTGCCGTCGGCCGCCGCGTCGAACGCCCGCACCCGGTGGCCGGCCGACTCGGTCTCGTTGCCGAGGCTGGACGGCGACAGGAACAGGTTGACGGCGGCGACGAACGCGGTGTCGCAGTCGCCGTTGCGCAGGGCCTTGATCGCCGCGTCCACCGCGACCAGCCCGGACGAACATCCGGTGTCGACGACGGAGGCCGGTCCGCGAAAGTCGAGCAGGTACGACAGCCGGCTGGCCAGGATGCCCGACCACGAGCCGGTGATGGCCGCGAAGTCCAGCTCCGACAGGAACGGCAGATAGGACGTGATCAGCCGGTGCGTGTGATCGTTGCCGACGAAGACGCCGGTCCTCGACCCGTACAGCTCGCTCTTGGCGTACCCGGCGTCCTCCATCGTCTCCACCAGCACCTCCAGGAGGTTGCGGTGGTACGGGTCGAGCTGCGTCGCCACGTGCGGCGGGATGCCGAAGTACTCCGCGTCGAACAGGTCGATGCGGTCCAGGTAGCCGCCCCGGCGCACGGCCGAGGTGCCGCCCTCGACGCGGCGCAGGTCGTCCAGGCGCAGCGGCGGGAAGTCACCGATCGACTCCCTGCCCTCCACCAGGTTGCGCCAGAACTGCTCCTTGTCCGACGCGCCGGGAAAGCGGCATGCCATACCGACGACGGCGACGCGGTCGTCGGCGTCCCGGCCCTCGTCTCCGATCGCCCGGATGAACTCCTTCGCCCGGTCGACGTCCAGCGCCTCCTGCTTGACCTGCATGAGCAGGTACCGCAGCAGGTCCTTCCTCAGCTCGGCGTTCGACGTCATCCCTGGTTCCTCCCCGCACCGCCGGTCTCGGCGGCGAACATGGTGGTGAGCTCCGCGTCGCCGATCTCTGCCAGGACGTCCTGCAGCGACTGGTCCATCTCTCCGAGGTGCGCCGCGCCCGACGCGGCCGGACCGGACTCCGCCGCGACGCGTTCGTCGATGTAGCCGGCGAGGCTGACGACGCTCGCGTAGGAGTAGAGGTCGGCGATGTCGATCCGACCGGGATAGACGTCCTCGATCTTCTGCAACAGCTGCGCCGTCATCAGCGAGTTCCCGCCGAGGTCCTGGAAGCTCTCATGGGCGTCGACCTCCGTCATGCCGAGAACCGCGCCGTAGACCGCGCCGATCCTCAGCTGGGTCTGGTTCGGGTCGGACAGGCCGACGACACGGACCTCGGCCGTCCCGCCGTCGGTGGGCGACCCGCCCGTGCCCGCCCGCGCGACGGCGGCGGCGACGTCCTCGTCGAGCAGGAAGGGCATCTCGTCCAGTTGTTCGCGCAGCGCCCCGAGGTCGAACCGGGTGGGGATGACGCCGTCGGCCGGGGCGCGCAGGAAGTGGCCGAGCCAGGCCAGGCCGTCCTTCACGGTGAGGGCGCGGAACGGCGAGTCGCCGTCACCGATCCCGTACCGCACCGCCATGCCGACCTCGGACCACGTCGGCCAGTTGATCGACAGCGCGCGCACGCCCTCGGCGCGCGCCCGCACGGCCAGGGAGTCCATGAACGCGTTGGCGCTGCAGTAGTCACCCTGCCCCTGCCCGCCGACGATCGCGGTGATGGACGAGAAGAACACCAGGAACGCACCGGGGTGTTCCTTCGCCAACTCCGTCAGGGCGAGACTGCCGTCGACCTTGGACGCCAGTACGGCGTCGAAGGCCGGACGGGGCTTGGTGGCCAGGAACCCGTCACCCGCCACGCCCGCGGCGTGGACGATGCCGCCGAGGGTGACCGACTCCTCCCGCAGACGCGCGGCCAGCGCGCGCACCTCGGCCTCCCGCGACACGTCGCACAGGGCGTACTCGGCACCGACGATCTTCTCGACACGCCGCGCGGTCTCCTCGGCCAGGGGCCTGCGACCCAGCAGGATGACCCGCTCGGCGCCCTCGCGGACCATCTCCTCGGCGACGCTCAGGCCGAGGCCACCCGCACCGCCGGTGACCACGAACGTCCCACCCCGGTACGGCGACTCGCCCGCCTCGTCTGGCGCCTCGGCGTACCGCAGGCGCCGCAGGTGGGTCTGCGTACCGCGCACCGCCCGCAGCACGCCGCCCGCGCCGCCCAACGACTCCCGGACGAGGAGGTCCAGGTCCACGTCCGCCCCCGCGTCCAGCACGTCCACCAGCAGATGCCGGTGCTCCTGCCCGACCACCTGGGCGAGCGCCTCGGTGGCGGCGGAGTACGGATCGGTGACACCGTCCCCGGGTCCGACCTGCCAGGCGTGTCGACCGAGGACCTTCAGACCACGGGCGAGTTTGACCCGGTGCGCCACGAAGGCGCGGTACAGCTCGAACAGCGCGTCCACACCGGTCGCCCGCCGCTGCGTGTGGGTGAGCGCCGCCTCGTCGGTGTGCTCGGGCGCGGTGAAGTCGGTGGCGAACAGGACGCCGTCGACCCCCTCCTGCCGCAGCCGTTCGGCCAGCGGCCCCGCGCCGTCCTCGTGCAGGGCGAACACGTGGCGACCCTGGTCGGTCCGCTCGCCGACGTAACACGGGACGACCCGGTGTCCCTGCGCCTCGACCGCGGCGACCAGCCGCCGGCCGGCCGGGTTGTCCAGCACCACCGGCGCCCACACCTCGCCGCCGGCCGCGTCGGCCGGTACCCGTGGCACCGACAGCCACTCGACCTGGAGGAAGCGGCGCGGTCCCGCCAGGCTGAACCGCCGCCAGTCGACCTTCTTCACCGTGTAGTCGGTGATGCGCGCGAACACCTCACCGTCGACGTCGACGAGATCCACGTCGTAGGTGATGGTCTCGCCCTCGTCGCTGTCGTCGCGGACGGTACGGATCAGCGAGTAGAACGTCTCCGGCATCGGCCGGCGCAGCACGAAGCTCTTGTACATGTACGGCAGGAACGTCTCGCCACTGTTCTGCGAGATGAGGTTCACCGCGTTGTCGAGCTTCGCCGGGTGCAGCCCGAACGTCTCGCTCGGCACGCCCTGCGGTAGGCGCAGCAGGGTCAACGCACCGGCTTCGTGTCGCCACACCGCCCGCACGTTGTCCCAGCGCGCGCCGAACTGGAACACGCCCGTGTCGGTCTCGGTGGGGTACGGGTCGGTCACCTCGATCGCGGCGGCCTGCTGGGCCTCGATGTCGACCGACGCCAACGGGTCGGCGTCACCCAGCGGGCTGATCCGACCCTCGACGTGAGTGACCCACTCGCCCTCCTGCGCACTGGCCACCTGGAAGGAGTAACCCCGCTCCAGCCGGTCCAGCCGGGTACGCACGGTCGCCTCCTCCCCCTCCTCGACGGCGAGGGGGACGAGGAAGAACACGTTCTCGAACCGCATGCTGCCGGTGTTCTCCACCGCGGCCAGCGCGGCCCGCGCCATCTCCAGGTACGTCGTTCCCGGTACCACGGGCCGGTGCTCGATGCGGTGGTCGGAGAGCACCCAGTGCCGGTCGACGGACAGCCGGTTCTCGAACACGACCGTGCTGTCCGAGCGGCTGATCTCCGTGCCCAGCAGGGGGTTGGTCTCGCCTGCGCCGAAGCTCCGCACGCTCGTGCGCATGGGCTTGGCCCAGTGACGGATCCTCTCGAACGGGTAGGTGGGCAGGGGCACCCGCTGACGCGGCTCGTCGGCGTAGAACTCGGCGAACTCGACGCGGGCGCCACGGACGTACGCGTCGGCCAACGCGGTGAGGGCGGCGGCGTCACCCCGCGAGCGGTACTCGGCGAGTGTGGCGTTGGCCGAGTCGGAGAGTCGCTTGCCGGTCTGGGCGGTGATGTCGCCGGGACGCAGATCGCCTCTCTTGTCGCTGACCACGGCGTGCACGCCGTGGTGGATGCCCTGCTGCGCGTCGGTGCCGGGGCCGTGCCGCCGGAGCCGGTCGACCGACTCGGCCAACTGCGCCTTCGTCGCCGCGATGATCATCACGCGGTGTTCGTGGTGACCCCGGCCGGTGTTGGACGTGTAGCAGATGTCGGCGAGCGACCAGGGGCTGTCCGCGAGCACGGCCGCGTACCCGTCGAGGAGTGCGGTCAGGCCCGCCTCGGTCTTGGCGCTGACCGTGAGGCAGTAACGCTCCCGCGACTGCGGCGCGGCGCGGTAGCGGGGCGCCTCCTCCAGCACCATGTGGCAGTTCGTGCGGATGAAGCCGAACGAGCTGATCCCGGCCCGACGGGGTTCGCCGTCGGTGTCCCAGGGCATGAGCCGGTCGTTGACGTACAGCGGGCTGTCGGTGAAGTCGATGTAGGGGTTGGGCACGTCGAAGTTCGACGAGGGCGCCAACAGGCCGGATTCGAGCGACCTGACGACCTTCGCCAGCGAGGCCGACCCGGAGGCGGCCACCATGTGGCCCATCGTGGTCTTCAGGGATCCGATGCCGCAGAACTGCTTGCGGTCGGTGTGCCGGCGGAACGCGTTGGTCAGCCCCTTGACCTCGATCGGGTCACCGAGGACGGTCCCGGTGCCGTGGGCCTCCACGTACGTGATCGTCTCCGCCGGCACGTTCGCCTTGGCCCATGCGTCGAGGATGACCCGCTCCTGCATCAGCGCGTTGGGCGCGGTGATGCTGTTCGACGTGCCGTCGTTGTTGACGGCGGATGCCTTGATGACGGCGCGCACGTGGTCGCGGTCGGCCAGCGCCTTCTTCAGCGGCTTGAGGAGCACGATGCCGGCACCTTCGCCCCACAGCGTGCCGTTCGCGCGGGCGTCGAAGGTGCGCACGCTGTCGTCGCCGGAGACGACGTTGTCCATCGTCGCGCCGGACAGGAAACTGGTCTTCGGCTCGCCGCCGGAGGACAGGTTGATGCCGCCGGCCAGGGCCATGTCGCACTCGCCGAGCAGCAGCGACTGGATGGCCTGGTGGACGCTGACGCTGCCGGCGGAGCACGCGGTGTCGGTCATGATGCAGGGGCCCTTGAGGTCCAGCAGGTAGGAGATGCGGCTGGCGACCATCCCCTCCCACGAGCCGGAGAGCTGCATCGGGTGCCGCTCGGAGAACATCCGGTAGTAGGAGTAGTTCGACTGGTCGCGGCCGAGGAACACCCCGGTCCTCGACCCGATCGCGCTCTCGCCGCCGTAGCCGGCGTTCTCCAGCGCCTCGTACGCCACCTCGAGCGCGATGCGCTGGTTCGGGTCCATGTAGTCCGCTTCGAGCGGGGGGATGCCGAAGAACCGCGAGTCGAAGTGGTCGATCCGGTCCAGGTAACCGCTCACCGAGTAGAGCCGGTCGAGGTCTGCCTCGTCGACCGGCCGACCCAGCATGACCTCCGCGTAGTACGGGTTGCGGAGGATGTCGTACATGTCCTCCTTGCGGGACTGCGGATAGTCCCGGATGCAGTCCCGGCTCACCTTGAGGAAGTCCCAGAACTGGTCGACGTTCGTGGCCTCGGCGAAGCGACCGGCCAGTCCGATGACCGCGATGTCCTCGTGCAGGTTCGCCTCGGACAGTTCGCGCAGCAGCCGCTTGGTGCGCTCCCGGTCGATCTGCTTGTTGACGAATTGCTCGAGGATGAAATCCTTCACGCTGCTCATCTGGTGTCCGTTCCCTCGAGAAGGCCCCGCCTGCCGTCGACCGTGATCGCGCCCTGTTCCAGCAGGTCCAGCAGTTTGTCGATGTCGCCCTCGTCCGCCTCGGCGGCCGGTGACGGCCCTTCGGTGGCCGGCTCGTCCGGGTGCAGCCTGGCCTTCAGGCAGGCCACCTGAGCGGCGACGGTGGTGTGGCGGAAGAGGTCCGTGATGTCCATCAGACCGGGGTACCGCTCGTCGTAGAGCTTCAACATCTGCGCCGTCAGCAGCGAGTTGCCGCCGAGGTCACCGAAGTCCTCGTACGCGTCGAGCACGTCGAGGTCGAGCGCTTCCGCCCAGATCTGCGCGACACCCCGTTCGAGGTCGCCGAACTCGGCGAGCCCGTGCAACTCGACGGCACGCCCGACCGCGCTCCGCCCGGCGTCCGGGGACGCCTGCCGGGTCGTCCTCCTCATCCGGCCGGGCATGAGCGCCGCCGGGTGCCCACCGGCGCTCATCAGGGCGTCGAGCAGGTCCACCGCCTCGGCGGTGTCCAGCGGCGGGAACAACTCGTCCTCGTCGGCCGCGTCCATCCGCCGGGCGATGCCGATCTCGCGCCACGCCGGCCACTGGACACTCAGGCCGGGCAGCCGCTCGCGGTCGCGGTACTGCGCCAGGCTGTCCAACACCAGGTTCGCCGCCGTGTAGTCGGACTGGCCCGGGTTGAGCAGGAGCCCGGCGATGCTGGAGAACGCGACGAAGTAGTCGGGCCGATCGGCCAGGGTCGCCTCGTGCAGGTGCACCCCGCCCAGCGCCTTGGGCCGGTAGACCTCCATGAACTCGTCGAGGTTCTTCGTGTACAGGAAGCCGACACCGGGCCGCCCGGCGAGGTGCAGCACCCCGGAGATCCGGCCGTGCCGCGCGCGGAGGTCCCGCACCATCGCCTCGACCGCCTGCCGGTCACCCAGGTCGAGCCGGACCACCTCGAACACGTCCAGGTCGCGCGCGAACTCCGACCACTCCGGCCGGGTGCCGGCCGCGCGGTCGGACCCCAGCAGAACGAGTCGACGCACGCCCCGCCGGATCAGGTTCCGCGCCACGGCGGTGCCGAGGTCACCGGTGCCGCCCGACATGACCGTCACCCCGTCACCGCCGGGCAGCGGCGTCCGCTCGTCACCGGGCAGCGCCCGTCCACCGGCGGACAACGGGATCGGGTGCCGCTTCACCTGCGGCTCGTACGGACGCCCGTCGCGGTAGAGCAGGAACGGCGGTCGATCGGCACTGGTGGCCTCACCCACCAGCAGCACCGGCCCGGTGTCCTCGTCGCTGTCGACACACCGGATCCCGAGCGCCTTGTACTCCAGGGCCGCGACACGCATCATGCCGAGCAGGCCGGCCTGCCCGGGGTGCAGCGCGGACTCGTCACCGGTGACCGCCAGCGCGTTGTGCGTCAGGACCAGCAGGCCGTCGGCGAACGTGACCTGCCGCTCCGAGATGAGCCTGAGCAGGCCCAGTGCCCGTTCGACCGGCTCGCCGGTGGCATCGGCCAGCGAGTCGCCCTCGGCCGGGAGGCAGGCCAGCACGCCGAAGGCGAACTCGCGGCGCTCCCCCAGCCGCTCGTCGCCGACCGCGTCGGCCACACCCGACACGTGGACGCAGTCGTAACCGGACGCTGCGAGGTGATCCCGGACGCCGGTGAACGTGGTGCCGAAGTCTCCGCAGAGCAGCACGGTCCCGGTGCCCTGCGGTGGCGACGCGGGCAAAGCGACCCGACGGTAGGTCTGGACGTACCCGTACTCGCCGGACCCCGTCACATCGAGGTCGACCGCCGACTTGATGCAGTAGTTGTCGACCGTCAGCAGCACCCGGCCGGCCGGGTCGACCACGGTCACGTCGAACGCGTACAGCGCACCGGCCACGGACTCGGGCCGCCGACGGAAGTACGCGAGCACCCGGGCCGGCAGCGAGTCGCGGACGGTCAGCACCCCGTAGGAGAACGGCAGATACAGCCGTTCCTGGTCGTAGACGTTGCTCGGCGCGTTGATGACGGTGTCGAACAGCGAGGGGTGCAGGACGTAGTCCGACAGCTCGGACCGGTACCGCGACGGCAGCGCGAACTCGTACAACAGCTCGGTCGACTCCGCGTCGGCGTGCCCGGCGCCCAGCGTCGCGGTCCACCGCTCGCTGACGTCCAGCCCCTTCGCGTGATCGGAACCCTCCGGCTCCCGCAGCGGCCGGTCCAACCGCCGCCGCAGGCCCTCCACGTCCAGCGTCGCGACCGGCTCGACGACGGCGTCGCGGACCAGGTCGGCGCGGGCGTTCTCCACCCACTCACCGTCGACGCCCCGACTGGCGATGGTGACGGCGGTGAGGTCGCCCGCGCTCTCGAAGATGACGTGCACCTCCTTCTCCTCGCCGTCGGCCACCGCCAGCGGCGTGGCGAAGAGGACGTTGCGCAGCGTCACCGCCGATTCGGCCAGGCCGAGCCGCCGCGCCGACGTCACGACCATCTCGACCAGCCCGGTTCCGGGCAGCACGCTGACCCCGTGGATGCGGTGTTCGGCCAGTTCCCAGAAGCGTTCGGGGGTCAGCCGGCACACCACGATGTCGCGGTGCAGCGAGCGCACCACGTCCGCGCCGTCGACCAGACCCCGCCGTGCCTGGTCGACGGCGTCGATCCAGCACGAGGTCCGCGCGAACGGGTACGTCGGCAGCGACGTCCGGCGCGCGCCCGCCGGGGCGGCCCGCTGCCAGTCGACCTCCGCGCCACGGGCGTAGAGGGACGCCAACCGGCGCAGCGCGGCGCGGTCGGTCGCCCCGACGGTCGCCGCCGCCTCCCGGTTCAGCTCGTCGTGTTCGGAGTGCAGCAGGTCGTGCGGCTCGCGCTTGTCGCCACGCTCCAGCACCAGGCGGAACGCGCCCCGGCTCAGGTCCGGACCTGCGGCACCGACGTCGCCGTCCTGGAGGAACCGGGCCAGCAACGCGTCGAGTTCCGCCCGGTTCTCGAAGACGAACGCGGCGCGTACGCCATGGTGCAACCGGCCGACCGACGCGGTGAAGGCGAGGTCGGCGAGGTCCGTCTCGGGCCGGGCCAGGACCTCGCGGTAACGCTCGGCGAGCCTGGTCAGGCCCGGGGCGTCGGGAGCGCTCAGCGGCAGCAGGAAGCAGGACGGCGAGCCCCCGCCGGGCCGTGCGCCGACCGGGTCCGCGCTGCGCAGCACGAGGTGGCAGTTCGTCCCGCTCAGCCCGAAGCTGTTGATGCCGGCGAACAACGTCTCCTGGTCGTCGTCGGCCCAGGCCACCGTCCGGTCGTTGACGAACACGGGCGTCTGCGCGAACGCGATGTTCGGGTTCGGCTCCTCGAAGTGCAGGCTCGCCGGCAGGACCCGGTGCTTGAGCGACAGGACGAGTTTGGCCAGCCCCGCAAGGCCGGAGGCGTTGTCCATGTGGCCGATGTACGTCTTGACCGTGCCGATGCCGCAGAACTGCTTGCGGTCGGTCTGCCGGGAGAACGCCCGCTGGATGCCGCTGACCTCGACGGGGTCACCGAGCCTGGTGGCGGTGCCGTGCGCCTCGATGAAGCTGATCTGCTCGGCCCGGACCCCGGAGTCGGCGAGTGCCTCGGTGATGAGGTCGGCCTGCGCGTCGGCGTTGGGCGCGGTGATGCCGTTGGAGGCCCCGTCCTGGTTCACCGCGCCGCCCATGATGACGGCGTGGATGTTGTCGCCGTCGCGCCGCGCCCGGTCCAGCGACTTGAGCACGAAGACGACGCAGCCCTCGGCGGCGCTGGTGCCGTCGCTCCTGCGGTCGAAGGTCCGGGTACGCCGGTCCTCGGAGAGCGTGTCCTGGATGTCCTTGATGCCGATGCCGGACTCATCGTCGGCGTCGACCGGGAGCAGGTCGGTCTTGACCGCGCCGACGATCGCCATCGAGCACTCGCCGCTCTGGATCGCGCGGTACGCCGTGTACACGGCCACCAATCCCGACGAGCAGGCCGTGTCGACCAGCAGCGACGGTCCCCGCAGGTCCAGCAGGTAGGCGATCCGGCTGGCGATCATCGACCTGATGTTGCCGGCGACCGCGATCTCGGGCGCCCCCGGGCTGACCGCCTGGATCATCGCCCGGTAGTCCTCGCCGAAGTCGGCCGACATGCCCGCGTAGACGCCGACCTTCCGGCCGCCGATGTCCTTGTTCAGGTAACCGGCGTCCTCCAGCGCGGCCCAGGCGGTCTCCAGGAAGATCCGCTGGTTCGGGTCGATCGACTTGGCCTCCTGCCGGGACAGCGAGAAGAACCGGTAGTCGAACTCGGACACGCTGGGCAGCCGGGTGCCGCCGGAGTAGCGCTCGGCCGCGATCGGCAGCCGGACGCCCCGCGCGGCGAGGTAGGCGTCGACGTCGGCCCGTCGGGCTTCCGGCAGGTCCCGGTACCCTTCCTCGCCGCGCAGCAGCGTCGACCAGAACGCGTCGAGGTTCTCCGCCTCGCCGACCCGGCCGCTCATCCCGATGATGGCGACTGGCTCGGCCTTCCGCCGTGGACTGGAGCGCGTGACGGGGACGTCGGCGTCGTCCGGGGGTCCCGTCAGGTCCAGGTCGTCAAGATCGAGCAGGGAACTCATGTGGCGAGCGCCCCCGCGTTCGTCCGGAGGCCGACCTCACGGGTCCGGGACACGATCGACTCGACCCGGTCCCGCTGCTCGGCCTCGGGGACCCGCTTCGTTCCCATGATGGTGAGCAGCAGGTCCAACGCGGTCTGCTTCTGCCGGTCGGAGAGCGACTCCTGGTCGAGCTTGCTGAGCTCCTGGAGCTTGCGGTACGACACGACGACGCCGTTGTGGTACTCGTCGGCGTCGAAGTTCCGGTTGCGGGTGGCCGCCGCAGCTCCCAGGCAGAGCCCGACCAGCCCCGGCTCGCGCTTCTTCAGCTCGACGAGCTGGTCGAGCACCGCGCCGACCCGCTCGGGCTCCTCGTCCAGGTTGTACACCTCGCCCGAGCCGACGGCACCGGTGAGCATCTTCTTCAGCACCTGCTTCGGCCCGACCTCGATCCAGACCGCCGCCTTGCGCTCCACCAGGGACGCCATGATGTCGCTCCACCGCACCGGGCTGGTCAGCTGGACGGCCAGCGCCTCCCGGATGGCCCCGGCGCTCTCGTACACCTCGCCGGTCACGTTGCTGTAAACCGGGACGGCGGGTTCCGCGAACGTGATCTCGTCCAGCGCCCTGGTGTACTCGGGCAGCGCGGCGGCCATGTACGTGCTGTGGAACGCGCCGGCGACGTTGAGTTTGATCACCCGCGCCCCACGGTCCTCCAGGTGGGCGGTCACGCCCAACAGGTCGTCCAGGCTGCCCGACAGCACGGTCTGGGTCTCGCCGTTGTAGTTGGCGACCTGCACGTCGTGACCCGCCGCGTTGAAGTCCCCGACGCACTTCTCCACGTCGGCGGCCGGCATCCGCACCACGGCGATCATCCCGGTGCCGCTGCCCGCCGCACAGCTCTCCATCGCCTCACCGCGCGCCTTGACCAGGCGTACCGCGTCCTCGAACGTCAGCGCGCCCGCCGCGAGCAACGCGGTGATCTCCCCCAGGCTGTGGCCGGTCAGGTACGAGACCGGCACCCTGCGCCCGGCGGCCATCACCTCGTACATCGAGTAGCTGAGCACGAGCAACGCGACCTGCGCGTGCCGGGTCCTGGTCACCTCGGCGGGCGGTGCGGTGAAGCACAGGTCGGCCAGCGAGTACCCGACGATGTCGGACGCCTGCCCGAAGCGGTCCCGCACGCTCTCGTGCTCGTCGAACCACTTCCTGCCCATGCCCGCGAACTGGGAGCCCTGCCCCGGAAACACGATCACGAGATCCTTCATGACTGCACCTTCTCCTTCGAGGCGGGCCGGCCCAGGACTGCGAGGACTTTCAGGTGGCCGCCCATCACCTGCTCGACCCGCGTGGAGTCCACCTCGCGGGCGTGGTCGATCTGGACCGCGACGGGGTCGGCCAGGACGTCGATCGCGTACCCGATGTCGAAGTGGCGGAGGACGTCCACCTCCTCCCACTGCCGGGCGCTGCCGCACGCCACGGAGACGGTGCGGTCGACACCCCGGCAGGCGACGAAGCGGTGCAGGTCGAGCCGGTCGTTGTGGTCGCGCTGCCGCCGGTAGTCGTCCAGCACGTCGGCCAGATCGGTCTTGCCGGCGAAGTCGAACCGCACCACGGTCACCCGGGCGTCGTCGTCCAGGACGCACAGCGAGATGTCATCCGTGCCGACGAGCTTGTGCAGGGCGACGGCGAACGCGACGTGGGCCAGATCCTCCGGCTCCCGCGCTCCGCTCTGCCGCAGCCGCCGCAACGTCGCCCTGGTCCGCGCGGGCAGCGCGGCCTCGACCCGGCCGTCGGCGGTGGCGTCGTGCGTGAACCACGATTCGGGCAGGCGTACCCCGAAACCGGTCAGCAGCGCGTCGGAGTCCTGTCCGGCGAGCCGGGACTCCAGGAGCTTGCGGAGCTTGCCGATCGTCGGGTTCGCGAACAGGTCGCTCACGTCGAGCATGCCCGGGAACTGCCGGTGCAGTTCCTCCAGCAGCAGGACCAGACTGAACGAGTTGCCGCCGAGGTCGAAGAAGCTCTCGTCGGCGCCGATCGGAATGTCACCGAGGACCGTGCGCCAGGCCGTGACCAACTCCTGGGCGACGCCGACACCGCGCTCCTCGGAACGCCCCGGCTCCACCGGCGGGCCGGCGTCGGCCTGCGCCGCCAACGCCGTGCGGTCGACCTTGCCGCTCGTGGTCATGGGGATGTCCGACACCACGGCCAGGGTCGCCGGGACCATGTAGTCGGTCAGCCGTTCGGTCAGCCAGTTCCGCAGCGCCTCCGGTGCCAGGTAACCGCCCTCGCGTACCTGGTAGAACGCGCGGATGACCTGGCTGCCGCTCGGCAACTCCTGGACGATCACCGCCGCGCCGGTCACCAGCTCGTGCCCGGTGATGGCCAGCTCGATCTCACCCAACTCGACCCGGTAGCCCCGGATCTTGACCTGGTCGTCCACCCGACCCAGGCAGTGGAGCTCGCCGTCCTGCCATCGCGCGCGGTCGCCGCTGAGATAGATCCTGCCGTCCCCGAACGGGTTCGCAAGGAACCGCTCGCGGGTCAACTCGGGCCGGTGCAGATACCCGGGCGACACACCGAGCCCGCCGATCCACAGGTTCCCGGTCACTCCCTCCGGCACCAGCCGGAGGTTGTCGTCCAGCACGTACATCGTGGTGTTGGCGATCGGGACACCGATGGTGACCGTGGCGTCGTCCCCGGTGAGGTCCTTGACGCTGGACCAGATACAGGTCTCGGTCGGGCCGTAGACGTTGTGGACACCCAGCGACCGGTGCTCCCGCAACCGGGGCAGCAGGTCCTCCGGGAACGCCTCACCGCCGACGACGAGCTTGTCCAGCCGCGCCAGCGTGGCGCGGGCCGCATCGGGGTCGGCGCAGAGCAGACGCAACCGGGTCGGCGTCATCTGGAGGTACTCGACACCGTTGGCCGCGACGAACTCGGCGATGTCCGCCGGCGTACGGATTTCCGACTCACCGGCCACCACCACCGTGCCGCCGCTGGTGAGAGTCAACAGCGTCTCCAGCAGGTGGATGTCGAACGACGGGGTGGTGAGGCAGCCCACCACCTTCCGATCCGCCCATCCGAGCGCCTCGGGCATCCCGACGAGGAAGTTCGCCAACGACCCGTTCGTGACCGTGACGCCCTTGGGCGTTCCGGTCGACCCGGACGTGAAGATCACGTACGCGAGGTCGTCCGGCCCGCCCGGCGACCCGACCGGCGGCGTCGGACCGGCCGGGATGTCCGCTGGCAGATGCAGCGCACGGTCACCGAGTCCCACCGCGCCGGCCAGTTCCTCGGCGCAGACGACCCTCGTGGGCTCGGCCGTGTCGATCACGAGTCGGAGCCGCTTCGCCGGGTCCTTGACGTCCATCGGAAGCCACGCGGCACCGATGCGGTTGACCGCGAGCATCAGCGTGACCAGTTCGGGCGTCGGCGGCAGCAGCAGCCCGACCAGGTCGCCCTGACCGAGGCCGTGCTCGTGCAGCAGACCGGCGTACCGGTTCACCCGCTCGGCGAGCTCGGCGTAGCTGACCTCCTCGCCACGGAACCGGAGCGCGGCCCGCTCCGCGTGCTCGCGGACCGCCGTGTCGAACGCCTCGGCAAGGGTCGGCATGTCCACCACGACCGGTCCGGTGCCCATGGTCAACAGTCGGTCCCGCGTCTCGTCGTCCAACCGGGACAGTTCCCCGAGCGTCTGGTCCGGCTCCCGGACGACCTGGGCGATCAGGTGCACGAACTGCTCGGCCAACTCGGTCATCCGCCGCTCGCCGTAGACGCTGGAGAAGTTCAGGTCGCCGAAGAGGCCACCGTCGCGTTCGGTGAGCTCCAGGGCGAGCGCGAACATCGAGCGGGGCACCCCGAAGTCCTCCGACGTGGCGCTCACGTCACCGAACCGCCGCACGCGCTCGCGGGCGTTGGTGAAGGTGAACATCACGTCGAACAGGGCGTTGCGTCCGAAGTCCCGATCGAGGTCCAACTCCTGGACCAGCACGTCGTAGGAGTAGGGCGAATGCTCGACGGCGGCGAGGCTGGTGTCGCGCACCGCGTGGAGCAGGTCCGGCAGACGGGCGTCCGAGGCGGTACGGATACGCAGCGGCAGCGACTGGGCGAACATGCCGACGGTGTCGTCGTACGTGCCGATGATCCGCTGGTCCAGGGGGACGCCCACGCACAGGTCCTCGGTGTCGGCGGCGTTGGCCAGCAGCACCGACCACAGCGACAGATAGAAGATGAACGGGGTGGTGCGGTGCCGCTCGATGACCGCCTTCGCCGCCTGGTGCAGCGCGTCGTCGACGCGGAAGTAGTGGTGCGTCCCGTGGAAGTCGTTGACCAGCGGGTACGGGGAGTCGGTCGGCAGGCTCAGCGGCGGCGGGACGGTCTCGAACTCGCGCAGCCACCATCGCCGGTGTTCCTGGTAGGAGGCCAGGCCGACGGAGCGGGCCTGCTGCCGCACGAACGCCGGGTAGCCGTCGGACCGCACCGGGCTCAGCTCGCCGCGCCCGAGGTGCTCGGCGAGGTCGTTGAGGAGGATGTCGATCGACCCGCCGTCGGCGATGATGTGGTGCAGCGAGAGCAGCAGGTGGTGGACGCCGTCCTCGTCGACGACGATCCCGTAACGCCACAGCGGCGGCGTCGCCAGGTCGAACGGCCGGTTCATCACCGCGACGACGTCCTCGGCGCGCAGTCCGGGCTCGCGCGTGTGGTCGAAGAGGTGGAACTCCGGGGTGACCTCCGCCGCGACGCGGGCCTTGATGTCGGTCGCGTCGATCTCGTAGTAGCCGCGCAGCTTCTCGTGCTTGTCGGCGATCGCCCGGAACGCCTCGGCGAGCCGCTCCCGGTCGGGGGCGCCGTCGAAACGCAGGCCGGCCAGGATCTGGTACGCCTCGTTACCGCCGCGCATCCGCGACAGCACGTAGACCCGCTTCTCCTGCTCGGACACGGCCGTGGGGTCGAGCGGCGTGAGATCGGTGCCCCGGGGCGCGCCGACGGGCAGGCCACGCGGCGCGGTCGACGTCGACCGCCGGAAGTCGAACCCCCCACCGCGCAGCGCCTCGACGCTGGCGCGGATGGCCTCGAAGATGCGGTCCTGATGCTCGCGGGTGTGCGCCAGCGAGAAGTAGGCGGTCCTGCGTTCCCACACGTAGACGCCGTGGAACACCAGGAGCTTGAAGAACAGGTTCAGCGTCAACGACATGTGCCCCATGTCGCGCGGCACGACCGTCTCGTACTTGTACAGCGACGCGAAGTGCGTCACCTTCAGGGGCACCTCCTCCGCGTCGAAGTAGTCGTTCACACGACGGGCGAAGTCGGCGGTGAGCCGGTTGACGGCGGGGAGTGCGGTGGCGCCGTGCTCGCGCAGATAGGACAGCACGGCCCGGCACGCGGCCATCGTCAACGGGTGCTTGCAGAAGGTCCCGGCGAAGAACGTCGTGGGGACCGCCGGCTTGGAGTCGTCCACGTCCGACCACGCGCCGCCGTCGACGGCGTCGAGGTACCTGCTGCGGCCCGCGATGATGCCGATCGGCATCCCGCCTCCGACGAGCTTGCCGTAGAGCGACATGTCCGACTCGACGCCGAAGTGCTCCTGCGCGCCGCCCAGCGCGATCCGGAAGCCCACGATCATCTCGTCGAAGATCAGCGCGATGCCGTACTCGGTGCAGATCTCGCGCAGCTCCCGCAGGAACTCGGTGGGCTGCAACGTCGGGTTGCGCGACTGGACCGGCTCGACCAGCACGGCGGCCAGTTCGGAGCCGTGCCGCCGGATACGGTCCAGCGATTCGGCGCTGCCATAGGTGAGCACGATCGTGTCGTCGACCGCCGACTGCGGAATACCGATCGAGGTGGGAATGCTCTCCTCGCCGTCGGCCTCGGCCAGCACCGCGTCGTAGCTGCCGTGGAACGAGGTGAGGAACCTGACCACCTTGTCCCGGCCGCTGACGGCCCGGGCCAGGCGCACCGACACCATCACGGCCTCGGTACCGGTGTTGCAGAACGCGACCCGCTCCGCGCCGGTCATCTCGTGGACCAGTGCCGCGACCTCACCCGCCACCATGTTCTGCGGGCCGAGCTCGTAGCCCCGGTCGAGCTGGTCCCGCATCGCGTCGAGGATGAAGTCGGGCTGGTGGCCGAAGAAGTGCACGCCGTAACCCATCGCGGTGTCGACGTACTCGTTGCCGTCCACGTCCCAGAACGTCGCCCCGCGCGACCGGGCCGACACGACCGGGTAGACCGTCTCCTTGATACTCGGGTTGAAGTTCAGCGAGGCGATCCAGTCCGCCAACACCTCGCGGTGCTGCCCGGCATACACCTTGGAGGTGGGTGTCCTCGCGGTGTACCGCGCCACGAAGTCGCGGATGAACGCGCTCTGCTCGTCGGTGAGCCGGTCCTGACTGAGCTCGATGTTGTTGCTGTACGAGCCGACCTTGCGGGAGACGGGCGTCGCGCGGCGTGCCGTCGTCCCCGGGACGACCGGCGTCGGCGTCGGCGTGCCGGAGGGCACCCCCGACAGCACGGCCAGCTGCTGCTGCATGATCTCCAGCTGCTGCCGGATGAGGTCCTCGACTCCGCGCGCCGGTGTGCCGGCCGGGTCGAGTCGACCGCGGATCTCGGCCGGCGGCGCGGCGGCGGCCCGCGGTTCCGGACTGTCTCTTATACA
>NZ_SISL01000210.1:0-10215 GCF_004307965.1 Verrucosispora sp. SN26_14.1
GGCCCGCACGTCGTGCCCGAGCGCCGTGGGCAGGCCGAGGCGTGCCGTGGCCAGTTCCCGCAGGGGTACGTCCCGGAAGCCCACGTTCGCCGACCAGACCGCGACGCCGCGTGCCTCGTCGACGACGCCCGGCACCACGACGCCGAGCGCGGCCGGGGCGAGGCCGTCGGCGCGGGCCTTGTCGGCCAGCCCCTCGGCCACGGCGAGGATCGTGTCGACGACCGCCTCGGCACCCCGGGCCGCCTCGGTGGGGTGCCGTTCGGCGTGCACCACGGCACCGTCGGGCCGGATCAGCGCGCACTTCATCCCGGTGCCGCCGACGTCCAACGCGACGACGACCCGCTCGTGATCTGCGGTCACGTGAGTACCACGGACCTGCTCAGGTGCCGGGGTGCGTCGGGGTCGAGCCCGCGACTGGTGGCCAGGGCGACGGCGAAGCGTTGCGCCAGGATCAGGTCGGCCATCGGGTCGACCGGGGTACGCCCGGCGGCCCAGCGGCCCAGCACGGTACGGACACCGTGGGTGCGGCTGTGCGCGAAGGCGGCACCGGTGGCGGCGACGTCCTCGGGCAGCCCGTCGGGCAGCTCGCCGAAGGCCCAGACCAGCCGGCCCGGTGCGGCGACGGAGATCGGGCCGTGCCGGTAGTCCATCGCCGGGTACGCCTCGGCCCAGAAGGTGGCCGCCTCGCGGCACTTGAGCGCCGCCTCCTGGGCCAGCCCGATCGTCCAGCCCCGGCCGAGGAAGGTGACCTGCTCGATCAGGCTCGGGTCGATCGGCAGCGGGGCGCGGACCGCGACCTCCGCGTCGGCGACCAGCGCGGTGATGTTGTCACCCAGGTGGGCGCGGAGCAGCGCCAGCGCGGTGGTGGGGAAGCGGGTCTGGATCACCGAACGTTCGTCGGCGAAGGGCATGGTGACGCTGGCGTCGGCGATGTCGACCGCCGGTGCGGCGGGGTCGCCCACCAGCACGGTGGTCGGGATCTGTCCGCGTACGGCGGTGAGCAGGTCGAGGACCTCGGTCGTGGTGCCGGAGCGGGTGATCGCCAGCAGCCGGTCGTACCGCCGTCCGGCGGGGAACTCGCTGGCCTGGAAGGCGTCGGTCTCGCCGTGCCCGACGGCCTCGCGGCGGGCCGCGTACGCGGTGGCCATGAACCACGAGGTGCCACAGCCGACGACGGCGACCCGTTCGCCGGTGCGGGGGAGCCGGTCGACCACCGAGGGGGCCAGGTCGGCCGCCTGGCGCCAGCAGTCCGGCTGGCTCGTGATCTCCGCGGAAACGTACGCCATGAGAACTCCTCGCAGGCCAGTTCGCTGCGTCATGCCCTTCGTTGCGCAGTGCAGCTTGTCGCGCAGCACGGCTTGTTGCGCAGTGCGGCTCGACGTGCGTTGCCGCTGGCTGCGCAATACGGCTCGTTAACCGCATCTTTCGAGCGCCATTCTGCTCGAAACGCGGTGGTAATGGCAACCGCAGGGGTGAACGCGCAGCCAGAGGTTTTGCCTCATCGTAGTTTCGCGCACTACTGTGCACGCAACCAATCACGGATCGTGCAGTGACGGAGGCTCCGGGGTGGACCGCTACGCGAGATGGAACGCCCTGCTCGAAATGCTGACCGACTCCGGTCGGGTCACCGTCGAGGAGGCCGCCGAACGCCTGGACGTCTCGCAGGCCACCATCCGCCGCGACTTCGACCAGCTCGCCCAACAGCAGATGATCACGCGTACCCGGGGTGGCGCGGTCGCCAACGGTGTCTCGTACGACCTGCCGCTGCGCTACAAGACCGCCAAGCACTCCGCCGAGAAGCAGCGGATCGGCGCGGCCGCCGCCGCGCTGGTGTCCCCGGGCACCGTGGTCGGCCTCAACGGCGGCACCACCAGCACCGAGGTGGCGCGGGCGCTGGCCGTCCGCCCGGATCTCAACACCAATGCCGAGGGCGCGCAGCTGACCGTGGTCACCAACGCCCTGAACATCGCCAACGAGCTGCTGGTCCGGTCCCGGATGAAGGTCGTGGTGGCCGGCGGGGTGGTGCGGCCGAAGTCATTCGAGCTGGTCGGCCCGTTGGGTGGGGCGCTGCTGCGCGAGGTCACCCTCGACGTGGCGCTGCTCGGCGTGGACGCCATCGATCCGCAGCTCGGCGCCGCCGCCCACCACGAGGGTGAGGCGGCGATGAACAACCTGATGGTGGCCCGCGCCAAGCGGGTCGTGATCATTGCGGACTCGTCCAAACTGGGCGGTCACGCCTTCGCCCGCATCTGCTCTGTGGAGCGGGTCGAGACGCTGGTCACCGACTCGGGTGCGGCACCCGAGGTGGTCGATGCCTTCCGCGTCGCCGGTGTCCACGTCATCTGCGCCTGACGTGCAAGGAAGGGCCCCCTCCTAGCGCCTCCGGTAGAGCAGGGGACCCCTGCTAACAACACCCCCGGCGTGGCACTGCATACCGGGTATTGCCTTCCGCTGCATACCGCGTATGGTGTCGTCGTCGCCCACACACCAACGGGGGAGGTGCAGCTTGCCAGCTGTCCTGGAAATCGAAGGTCTACGAAAGACGTACCGCAGCCGACGACGTGGCACCCGCAACGCCTTGGACGGCTTCGACATGCGCGTCGAGGCGGGACAGGTGCACGGCTTCCTCGGCCCCAACGGGTCGGGCAAGACCACCACACTGCGTACGCTGCTCGGCCTGATCCGGCCCGACGGCGGCCGGATGGCGATCCTCGGGCACGAGGTGCCCGCAGCGCTGCCGCAGGTCGCCGGTCAGGTCGGCGCGATCGTGGAGAGCCCGCAGTTCTTCCCGCACTTCAGCGCCAAGGACACCCTGTCGCTGCTGGCCGGCGCCGGTGACGTGCCCGCGCAGCGGGTCGACGAGGTGCTGGAACTGGTCGGCTTGCGCGACCGGGCCGGGGAGCGGGTCAAGACGTACTCGCTCGGCATGAAGCAGCGGCTCGCGGTCGCCTCGGCACTGCTCAAGAACCCACGGCTGCTGATCCTGGACGAGCCGGCCAACGGCCTCGACCCGGGCGGCATCCGGGAGATGCGCTCCCTGATGCGCAATCTCTCCGAATCCGGCATGACGGTGGTGCTGTCCAGCCACATCCTCGGCGAGATCCAGCTCATCTGCGACTCGGTCACCATCATCTCGTTGGGTCGTCGGGTCGCCTTCGGCCCGGTCGACGAGGTGCTGGCGCAGCACTCGTCGGGCGGGGTGCGGGTCCGGCTGGAGGCCGTGACCGACCTGCCGGTCGCCGTCGCCGCGCTGACCCAGGCGGGCGTACGGGTCACCACGAACGCCGACCACCTGATGCTCGCCGGGGTGGACAAGCCGGCCACCGTCACCCGGCTCCTCGCCGAGCAGGGGCTCTACGTCAGCGAACTCGCACCTATCGCGGTCGACCTGGAGAGCGTCTTCCTCGAACTGACCGCCACCGCACCGGTCCCCGGTCAGCACCGGCAGGTCGACCAGTCCGTACGAATCGATGGGGCGGCACCGTCCGCGCCCACCGCAGGAGGTTGGGGCGCGTGAGTCTCTTCCGTACCGAGCTGCGCCGGCTCGCCAAACGACGCTTCGCCCGCTGGATGGCGGTGGGGGGCCTGCTGGTGCTGGCCGTCGTCGTGGTCGGCATGTTCGTCAGCAACCAGAAGATCGGCCCGGACCAGTGGGCCGCGGCGGAACGGTCCGCCGACCGGCAGTACCAGGAGCAGGTCCGCTGGGCCGAGCAGGAGCGCGTCGCCTGCGAGCGGGCGAAGACGACGGGCGAGGAGTTCTACACCACCAACTGCGCGGAGATCAGCCCGCCGGCACGTGAGGACATCGAGGCGGAGTGGTTCCTGCCCTCGACGTTCGACTTCCGCGAGAGCTTCGGCGACATGCTGATCCCGCTCGCCGCGATCCTGGCCCTGATCGGGTTCGTGGTCGGCGCCTCCTTCGTGGGCGCCGAATGGAGCACCGGCGGGATGATGAACCTGCTGCTCTGGCGACCGAAACGGCTGACCGTGCTGCTGACCAAGCTCGGCGCGCTGCTCACCGGGCTGCTCGCCCTGGCGCTGCCCGCCACGGTGGCCTGGTTCGGCAGCATGTGGCTGGTCGCCAACCTGCGCGGCAGCACCGAGCAGATGACCTCCGGCGCCTGGCAGTCGTTCCTGCTCACCGGGCTTCGCGGCATCGTGCTGGCACTGGTGGCGGCGACGGTGGGCTTCGCCCTGGCGTCGCTGGGTCGGCACACCGCGATGGCGCTCGGCGGAGCGATCGGGGTGCTGGTGGTCGGTCAGATGGCGATCGCCGTCCTGCTGAGCATGATCCAGGTGCGGTACCTCGACGCGTGGCTGCTGCCCACCTACGCGTACGCCTGGATGACCAAGGAGATCGAGCTCCAGGACTGGCGCTCCTGCGACGCCTCGTACACGGGCAACTGTGAGCCGGCGACGCTGGCGATCACCTGGCAGCACTCGTCGCTGCTGTTCACGGTCGGCGTCGTGCTCTTCCTCGGCGCGGCGATGTGGGCGATGCGCCGCCGCGACATCAACTGACTCGACCGACTGCGGACGCCACCGCCACCACCGCCCTCGGGTCGTGGTGGCGGTGGTGCGTACGCGTCACGATGCGTCGGAAGATGCCCCTGGTTAGGCTGGTGGACCCGGTCGGCGCTGCTCGTGCCGGCCGCCCCTCGCAGAGGAGCCCCATGCAGCCCGCCGACGCCGCTGAGACAGCGGAGACCGGTCCGGACGCCGTCACGGTGCCGCCGCCACGGTCCGCCCCCGAGGTGGAGTCGACCCGGGCGCCGGACGCGGGTGTCGTCGGCCCCGAAGGACCCGAGGACACCGCCGAGGACGCCGCAGCGGAGAGTGCCCCCGAGGCAGCCGTTCCGCCCGCCGGGGGGCTCGGCGACCGGGACCGCGAGATCCTCGCCTTCGAACGCCAGTGGTGGCGACACGCCGGTGCGAAGGAACAGGCCATCCGGGACCGTTTCGGGCTCTCCGCGACCCGCTACTACCAGCTGCTGAACGCGTTGCTGGACAATCCGGCCGCGCTGGCCGCAGACCCGGTGCTGGTGGGCCGGCTGGTCCGGCTGCGCGCTTCCCGCGCACGGAACAGGCGCCGCTGACCGGGGAGAATGTCGGACCGCGCGGCGGGTAGCCGGGGCACGGAGGTGGCGACGATGACCGGATCAGGCCCGACGCGACCGAGGCGTACCGCACAGGTGACGTATCCGAGGACGGACGCGGGGCTGCCCGAGGCCGTCTCCGAGGAGCGTCGGCGGGGCCCGGCGGTCGGTGCCGCGCCGACCATGCGGGTACGCTCCGCGTCCGCCCCGCCACCGGGCCGGGCGGTCAACGAGGACCTGGTGTTCCGGTTCGGCCCGCTGGTCGGTGTCCTGGACGGGGCGACCGTGCCGGAGGGCTTCGACACCGGCTGCGTACACGGGCCGCAGTGGTACGTCCGGCACCTGGCCGCCCGACTGGGGCTGGCCGAGGCGGCGCGCCCGGCGGCGACGCTGGTGAGCAACCTGGCGGCGGCGATCCTGGCGGTCCGCTCCGACCACGGCGGGCAGTGTGATCTCGACCACCCCGGAACGCCGTCGAGCACGGTGTGCCTGCTGCGCGACGGTGGTGACCAGGTCGACTACCTGGTGCTCTGCGACAGCCCGCTGGTGCTCGACATCGGTGGTCGGGTCGGGGTGGTCACCGACGACCGGTTGGCCGCCTCGGTGGCCCGGTTACGCGCCGTCGCCACCGCACTGCCCGACTCGACGGACCGGGCGACCCGCTTCCGGCACGCCGTCACCGCGCAGCGCGAGCGGATGAACCGTACGCACGGCTACTGGGTCGCCGCCGCCGATCCGGACGCCGCCTACCAGGCGGTGGTCGGCACACTGCCCTTGCGGGGCCCGGAGGCGCTGCGGCGCGCGGTGCTGCTCACCGACGGGGCCTCCGCCGCCGTCGAGGAGTTCGGCCTCTTCGACTGGGCCGGCCTGCTGGACGTGGTGTCCACCGGCGGTCCGGGCGCGCTCGTCGACCTGGTCCGGTCGGCCGAGCGGGAGCACCCCGACCGGCTGCGCCGGCACAAGCCCGCCGACGACGCGTCTGCCGTCTACTGCGAATTCACTCGCTCGGACGACAGCGGAGCGTGAGGTCGGACGAAATCCGGTCCGACCGGTCGAACCCGTCCGCCGGAGGGGTCGGTCGACGCGGACCGGGTGGACTTGCGGCGTCGGGCGCGGGAGACTGCGGCACGTGACGGGTGCGGTCCGGTTGGAGCCGGTAGACGAGAAGAACCTCGAACCGTTGCTCTCCGTAGCGGCGGCCGAGGCGGAACCGGCCGAGGTGATGCCGCCGGTGGAGGCACCGGCGGGCTGGTCGCACGCGCGGCGGGAGGCGTTCCGGGAGTTCCACCGCGCCAGCTTCGGCGGGCTCGACGGGCCCACACGCACCGCCATGTACGCCATCCTGGCCGGCGGTGAGGTGGTCGGCATGATCCGGATGACCCGGCGGGACGCCCCGGACACCGTCGAGGTGGGCATGTGGCTGGGCCAGTCCGCCCGGGGCCAGGGCATCGGGCGGGCGGCGCTGTGCGAGCTGATGAACCTCGCGCCGGACGTCGGAGTGCGGACCGTGGTCGCGGACACCACGGCGGACAACCACGGTGCCCTGTACGTGCTGGAGAGGTGCGGCGCCAAACTGCGCGAGGACGGCGACCGGGTGTACGCCGAGATCGCCCTCAACCCCGCCCCCTGACCCCACCGTGGTGGGGTCAGCTGCGTTTGTCGGCGTAGGCGGCCAGCCAGGCGACCTGGTCGGGGTCCAGGGACGGGCGTACCCGGGATCGGGCGGTGGCGACGTGGTCGGCGGTGACCGTGGCGGCGGTCAGCGACTCGCGCATCGCGGCCAGCGCCGCCTCCCGGACCAGCGCCGCGCAGTCGGCGGCGGAGAAGCCGTCCAGCTCCGCGCCGAGCGAGGGCAGGTCGACGTCCTCGGCGAGCGGTACGTTGCGGGCCGCGGCCCGCAGGATCGCCGTCCGTGCCTCGGCGTCCGGCGGCGGGACGTAGACCAGCCGTTCCAGCCGTCCGGGCCGCAGCAGCGCCGGGTCGATCAGGTCGGGCCGGTTCGTCGCGCCGATCACCACCACGTTGCGCAGTGACTCGACGCCGTCCATCTCGGTCAGCAGCGCGGCCACCACCCGGTCGGTGGTGCCGCCGTCGCTGGCCTGGCCGCGTACCGGGGCCAGGGCGTCCACCTCGTCCAGGAACACCAGCGTCGGCGCGGCTTCCCGGGCCCGCCGGAACAGTTCACGGACCGCGCGTTCGCTCTCGCCGACCCACTTCGACAGCAGTTCGGCGCCCTTGACCGAGAGCACGTTCGCCCGGCCGGACCCGGCCAGCGCGGTCACCAGGTACGTCTTGCCGCAGCCGGGCGGACCGTAGAGCAGGACGCCGCGCGGTGGCTGCACGCCGAGGCGGGCGAACGTGTCCGGGTAGGTCAGCGGCCACAGCACCGACTCGGTCAGCGTCTGCTTGACCTCGACCAGGTCACCGACGTCGTCGAGGGTCACCCGGGCCAGTTCGAGCGTGGAGGCGGCCATGGTGGTCGGCCGTACCACCTCCAACGCGGCGGTGAAGTCGGCCATCGCTACGGTCGGGTTCTCCACCGACTTCTGGCGCAGGGCCGCGCGTACACCGGCCTCCCGCACCAGCGCGGCCAGGTCGGCGGCGACGAACCCGGGGGTACGCCCGGCGACCTCGTCCAGCCGTACGTCCTCGGCGAGCGGCACCGGGCGGGTCAGCACGGTGAGCTGTTCCCGGCGCAGGGCGGCGTCCGGCAGCGGGACGTCGATCCGCAGCGAGAGCAGGTCCGGGGCGCGGAGCGCCGGGTCCACGGCCTCCGGTCGGCCCGTGGTGCAGACCACCGCCGAGCCGGCCCGGACGACCTCGGCCAGGCACTGCCGGAACACGGTCCCCACCGGGCCGGGGCTGTCCGCCGGGGCCAGCGCCTCCACGTCCGAGACCAGCAGCACGGCCGGGCCACCGGCGACCACCTCGGCGGTCACCGCCCGGAGCCGGGCCGCGGCCGAGGAGTTGGTCAGCGCCGCGACCTCGGGAGCCCAGAGCTGGTGCACCCGGGCACCGACCTGCGCGGCCACCGCCCGGACCAGCGCGGACTTCCCGGAGCCGGCCGGACCGGCGACGAGTACGCCGAGCGCGACGGTGGTGCCGAGTCGGCCGAGCACCTCACCGTGGTGGAAGCCCAGGTCCAGCAGTTCGGTCAGCTCCTCCGCCTGGGACCGCAGGCCGGGCAGCTCGTCCACCGACGGAAGGTGCTCCTGGTGCACCTCGCTGTCGGCCCAGACCTCGGCACCGGTCTCCGCGTCCGCGTCGGTGTGCCGGTCAGCGCCCACCGTCGTACGCCCACCGGTCGGTCGCCCGAGCCCGGCGGAGACGGCGGTCGCCGACCTGCGGGCGTCGGTCTCCCCCCGGGTCTGCGGGCCGTGCTCCCACCCGACCAGGGTGTCCATGGTGACCAGCGCCCCCGGGGCCGGGTCGGCGTCGACGACGCGGAGGAGCGTGCTGGTCCAGGCGTAGCCGACCCGGGTGGAGAGGCTGCGTCGGGCCGCCTCCACCAGCGTGCGCGTCGACGCGTCCGGGAGGACGTCCTGGGGCAGCAGGGAGACGTCGTCCCCGGCGGTGACCACCTTGCCGAGCAACGCCAGTCGCAGCATCTCCGGGGAGACCACCGCGACGATCTGGGCCGGGCCGGAGAGCAGCACCCGGCGGGCGGCGGTGACGGGTGCCGGGCGCACCGTGACCTCCCCGCCGTCGCGGACGCCGAGGTTGCCCAGCGTCAGGTCGTCGGCGTGCAGCAGGCCGGCACCGGAGCCCGGTTCGGCCTCGGCGGCGATGCCGGCGGTCACCCGCCTGCCGGTCAACCGGACCGGATCGCCTGGCCGCAGCGCGAGCGCGGTGAGCGCCTCGGGGTGCAGCCGGACGATGCCACGCCGGGCGTCCAGCGCGGCCGGACGCAGACTGGCGATCAGGGTCAACTCGGGTTCGCCCACCCGAGCGACCCTAACCGGCCCGGTCACCCCCCGTGCGATCAGCCCGGCTGATCCTCACCGGTGAGCAGCGACGGGTCACGACGGATCAGCTCGGCCAGCCGGGCCGCCGGGTCCGGCTGCGGTGCTTCCGGAGCGTCGGACCAGCCGGTCGCGTCGCTGATCGGTACCGGCCAGGCCGGCGGCGGCGTGGCGGGCTGCCCGCTGACCACGACCTCCTGGCCGATCCAGGCCACCCGCAGGTCGTACGCGGTGCCGTCGTGGTCGACCCGGGCGGTGACGCTGGTGCCCGGACGGGCCGCGACCACGACGCGCAACGCCTCGGCCACCTCCTCCGCGACCTGCCGCGGAGACGTCCCGGGTACGCGTTCCGGCGCACCCGTCCAGCCGGGTCCCGCATTCCGGCTGTCCGTCCGGCTCGCCGCCGCACCGGACGGCGCGTCCGGCCCCGGATCGGGCTGGTCGTCGGTCGACGGATCCGTGGACCGGCGGCGCAGCGCCTCCTCGCGCCGACGCATCCGGGCCAGTGTCTCGTCCAGTCCGCCCCTCATCCGCCTCACCCCTTCCCACGAGCGGCCGTGAGCCGGTCGGCTCAGGCCCGCTTGTCCCGGATCGCCCGGTCCAACGCCCGATCGAGGACGACCAGCAGGGCGTCCCGCACGGAGAGCCGGTCCCGGGCGTCGAACTGCACCAGAGGTACGTGCTCACCGATGGCCAGGGCCCACCGGATCGCGTTGAGGTCGTGCGCCAGCTGCCCGTCGAAGGCGTTCACCCCGACCACGAACGGTAGGCCGGCCCGCTCGAAGAAGTCGATCGCCGGGTAGCAGTCGTCCAGCCGGGCGCTGTCCACCACCACCAGCGCGCCGAGCGCGCCCCGGGCCAGGTCGTCCCACATGAAGCCGAAGCGGGCCTGGCCGGGCGTGCCGAACAGGTAGAGCTTCAGGCTGCGGTCGATGGTGACGCAGCCGAAGTCCATCGCCACGGTGGTCGTGGTCTTGTCCGAGCGCTGGCCGGGGTCGTCGACCCCGATACCGGCGATCGTCATCTCCGCCTCGGTGGTCAGCGGCACGATCTCCGAGATGGCACCCACGGTGGTCGTCTTACCCACCCCGAAGCCCCCGGCCACCAGGATCTTGACCGGGATCGGCGGGGTCCGGCGGCTGTCTCTTATACAATCT
>NZ_SISL01000211.1:0-10267 GCF_004307965.1 Verrucosispora sp. SN26_14.1
GGTCGGGGCGGTCCCCGTCCCGCCGCGCGCGGGCGGCCAGCGAGGCGGCGACCGGCCACGGGGTGCCGGTCCGGACCAGGCGCAGGATGCGGACCGCGCCCGGCCCGTACCCCCGGTACGGCTCGCAGCGCTCGGCGAAGGCCAGGGCGAGGGCGTCCCGGTCGACGCGGCCGTTCTCGGCCAGCGCCGCCACGACCGAGCAGGCCATCTCGGTGTCGTCGGTCCACTGCCACGGTGGCGGGGGAAGCCGGCCGGCGGTCAGGTCGGCCGGGGTGTTGCCGGGGACGAAGTACTGGGAGCCGAGGGCGTCGCCGACCGAGAGGCCGGCCAGCGAGTCCCGGGCCAAGGACAGGCGGGTGTCGGGATAGCGGGTGAAGGTCATCGTCGTACCAGCTCGGCGCGTTGTCGGGTGGGCCGCAACGACGTATCGCACCACTCCGAGTACCGTTCTGGCGTGGCCACCGTCCTGCTGGTCGAAGACGATCACGTCGTACGCGGCGCGATGCTTCGTTCCCTCACCGACCGGGGCCACGCTGTGCACGCGGTCGGCACCGCGCTGGACGCGCTGCGCCGGGTGGCCGCCGAGACCCCCGATCTGGTCGTGCTCGACCTGGGCCTGCCGGACCTGGACGGGTCGGACGCGCTGCGGATGCTGCGCGGCATCACCGACGTACCGATCATCATCGCCACCGCCCGCGACGACGA
Organism: Verrucosispora sp. SN26_14.1; assembly: GCF_004307965.1. Classification (NCBI taxonomy): domain Bacteria; kingdom Bacillati; phylum Actinomycetota; class Actinomycetes; order Micromonosporales; family Micromonosporaceae; genus Micromonospora; species Verrucosispora sp. SN26_14.1. The sequence continues at coordinate 706 of NZ_SISL01000211.1, forward strand.
GCAGTCCGTGGTGAAGCTGCTGCGGGCCGGCGCCGACGACTACATGGTCAAACCGTTCACCGGCGCGCACCTGGACGCGCGGATCACCACCGTGCTGCGCCGGGTCGGCCGCGCCAGTCGCGGCGTGGCACCGGCCGTGCACAGCGTCGGCGGGCTCCGGGTCGACGTCGGTGAACGCAGCGCCCTCCTGGACGGTGAGGCGCTGGCGCTGACACGTAAGGAATTCGACCTGCTGGCCTATCTCGCCGCCCGACCTGGCCGGGTAGTGTCCCGGCGGGAACTCTTGGAGGAGGTATGGCGGCAGCCATCGGTCGGCGAGGACCAGACAATCGACGTGCACCTGTACTGGCTACGCCGCAAAATGGGCGAGTCCGCGGCGAAACCCCGCTACCTTCGCACCGTGCGGGGGGTGGGCTTCCGGCTGGTGGCGCCGGACTGAGGCGCTCGCTGGCGCTGCTGACCGGCGGCACCGGCATCCTGCTGGCACTGGCCTTCCTGATCCCGCTCGGCCTGGCCCTGGGCGGCCAGGCCCGCGACGAGGCGATCGCCGACGCGGCCCGGCGCAGCGCGCTGGTCACCGGCGCGCTCGCGGTGAGTACCCAGCCGGTGCTGGTGGAGCGCGCGATCGAGGCGAGCGGCGTCGACCCGGCGACCCGCCCGGTGGTGCACGGTCTCGACGACGTGGACGCCGGGGCCGGACGCGCCGACGCAGGCCAGCTCGACCGGGCCCGCGCCGAGGGACGTTCACTGGTGGTCGACGTCGACGGCGGGGTGCTGCGGCTGGACCCGGTGGTGCTGGGCGACCGGACGGCCGTGGTGGAGGTCTTCGTCTCGGACGAGGCGCTCGGCGGTTCGGGCCGCTGGTGGCTGCTGGTCGGAGTGGCCGTCGCCCTGGTGGGTGCCGCCGTGCTGGTGGTGGACCGGCTCGCCGCCCGTACGGTCGACGCCACCCGGGGGCTGGTCAAGGCGGCCCGCGCGGTCAGCGACGGCGACCTGGGCGTACGCGTGGAGCCGAGCGGCCCGCGCGAGCTGGCCGAGGCCGGGCACGCGTTCAACCGGATGGCGGAGCGGTTCGTCGCGGCCCGCACCGAGGAGCGGGAGCTGGTGGCGGACCTGTCCCACCGGCTGCGGACCCCGCTGACCGTGCTCCGGCTCGACGCGGAGGCGCTGGAGTCCGACGACACCAGCGTGGACGCGTTCAGCCAGGCGGAGCTGGACCACCGACGCGGCATCCGGCGGATCCGGCAGGCGATCGTCACCCTGGAGGGTGAGATCGACGTGCTGATCAAGACCACCCGCAAGGCGGTGGCCACCGAGGCGGCACCGGCGATGTGCGACGTGAGCGAGGTGGTCCGGGACCGGATGGTGTTCTGGGCGGCCCTCGCCGGCGACCAGAACCGCCCGCACCGGGTGGTCGGCGCCCAGTTGCGGATCCCGGCGCCGGTGCCCCGGGCCGAGTTGGCCGCCGCGCTCGACGCGGTGATCGGCAACGTGTTCCGTTACACCCCGCAGGGCACCGCGTTCGAGGTGGCGGTGTCCCGCCGCGACGGGTACGTGGCCATCCGGATCGACGACGCCGGGCCGGGCATCGCCAACCCGGATCGCGCGCTGCGCCGGGGCACCAGCGACCAGGGCTCCACCGGCCTCGGGCTGGACATCGCCAAGCGGGTGGCGTTGCAGGCCAACGGTTCGGTGAGCATCGACCGGGCCCGACTCGGCGGCGCCAGCGTGGTGATGCTGCTCGCCGACCCGGAGGCGACGCCCCGGCAGGTCAGCCGGTTCGGCCTGGTGGGTCGGATGGCCCGGGAGGCACGGGAGCAGAAGGGCAGCGGCCGGCGCTGGCCGAGGCAACGGCCCACCGACGGCTGACGACGGCACGAGCCTGCGGGTTGTGCGGCGGCACAAGTCTTCCTTAGATCCGAATTAACGACGTCCCATTGGCCCGGTACGGGTGTCAGGATCAGGTCCGAAACCAGCAGTTCCGTCGGCCTACCGCTCCCAGCGCACATCGGCCGGCGGAGCCGTGCGCGCGGCGGGAGACACGGTCCCCCCACACCTCCTCCCGTCGCGCGCACCTCGATGCCTCCGCCGGTCCCGACCGGGGTCGGCCGGGACCGGGGACGTCCCCACGGACCGCGCGGTCAGTCGCGCGCGGCGGCCAGGTAGGCGTCGATCTCCGCGATGATCCGCTGCTTGCCCGCCGGGTCGAGGAACGAGGCGGCCACCGCGTTGCGGGCCAACGCCGCCACCTGCTCCGGGCCGGCGTCGAGCAGTCGGGCGGCCACCGCGTACTCGTCGTCGAGGGTGGTGCCGAACATCGGCGGGTCGTCGGAGTTGATCGTCACCAGCAGCCCGGCCTCGACCAGCGTCGGCAACGGGTGCTCCTCGATGACGGCCACCGCCCGGGTCCGGACGTTGGAGGTCGGGCAGACCTCCATGGCGATCTGCCGCTCCGCGAGGTACGCCAGCAGTTCCGGGTCCTGTGCGGCGGAGATGCCGTGACCGATCCGCTCGGCGCCCAGCTCGCGCAGGGCGTCCCAGACGGTCTGCGGGCCCGTGGTCTCCCCCGCGTGCGGCACCGAGTGCAGCCCCGCCGCCCGGGCCTGGTCGAAGTAGGGCTTGAACTGCGGCCGGGGCACCCCGATCTCGGGGCCGCCCAGGCCGAAGCTGACCAGCCCGTCCGGGCGCTCGTCGAGGGCGATCCGCAGCGTCTCCTCGGCGGCCGGCAGGCCCGCCTCGCCGGGGATGTCGAAGCACCAGCGCAGCTCGATGCCGAAGTCGGCGGCGGCCCGCTTGCGGGCGTCCTCGATCGCCTCGCAGAACGCCGGTGCCGGGATGCCCCGGCTCACGTGCGAGTACGGCGTCACCGTCAACTCGGCGTAGCGCACCTGCTGGCGGGCCAGTTCCCGGGCCACCTCGTGGGTGAGGATCCAGACGTCCTCCTGGTCGCGAACCAGGTCGACGACGCTCAAATACAGCTCGACGAAGTGCGCGAAGTCGCGGAAGACGAAGTAGTCGGCGAGCAGTTGCGGGTCGGTGGGGACCGGCGTACGCCCCTCGTGGCGGGCGGCCAGCTCGGCGACGATCCGGGGCGAGGCGGAACCGACGTGGTGCACGTGCAGTTCGACCTTGGGCAGTCCGGCGATGAAGGTACGCAGATCGGTCACGTTTTCTCCTGGGCGATGACACCGGTACACCGGCGACGACGACGGTCCGTGCGCAGTCTTACAGGCCGTCGGCGCGATCAGGGGGCGGCACGTCCAGCCGGGTCGGGCGCGCGGCCCGGCCTCGGCACGGACGCCAGAGGTCACTAGGCTCGGTCGTATGGAGCAACGCACCTTCCCCCGGATGGGCCGACAGGTCGGCGTGGTCGGGCTCGGCGCCTGGCAGCTCGGCGCCGACTGGGGCACGGTCACCGAGGACGACGCCATGGCGGTGCTGGACGCCGCGGTCGACGCCGGCATCACCTTCCTGGACACCGCCGACGTCTACGGCGACGGTCGCAGCGAGCAGCTCATCGGGCGGTACCTGGCGGCCCACCCGGACGCCGGGCTGACGGTGGCCACCAAGATGGGGCGTCGGGTGGCACAGACCCCCGATGCGTACATTCTGGACAATTTCCGTGACTGGACCGATCGTTCGCGGGCCAACCTCGGCGTCGACACGCTGGACCTGGTGCAGTTGCACTGCCCGCCGACGCCCGTGTTCGCCACCGACGCGGTCTTCGACGCCCTGGACACCCTCGTCGCAGAGAAGCGCATCGCCGCGTACGGCGTCAGCGTGGAGACCTGCGACGAGGCGCTCACCGCGATCGCCCGCCCGGGGGTGTCCAGCGTCCAGATCATCCTGAACGCGTTGCGCCACAAGCCGCTGGAGCAGGTGCTGCCGGCCGCCTCGGCCGCCGGGGTGGGCGTCATCGCCCGCGTACCGCTGGCCAGCGGGCTGCTCTCCGGCCGGTACGACGAGCGGACCACCTTCGCCGCCGACGACCACCGCTCCTTCAACCGGCACGGGGAGGCGTTCGACGTCGGCGAGACGTTCTCCGGCGTCGACTACACGCTCGGGCTGGAGGCGGTACGCCGACTCGCCCCGCTGGTCGGCGACGACCGGACGATGGCCCAGTTCGCCCTGCGGTGGGTGCTCGACCAGCACGGGGTCACCGTGGTCATCCCGGGCGCCCGCGACGCGGACCAGGCCCGGGGCAACGCCGTGGTGGCCGGTCAGCGGCCACTGTCGACGGACGAGCAGGCCGCCGTCGCCGCCGTCTACGACGAGCTGATCCGTCCGCAGGTGCACCAGCGATGGTGACCGGGGAGGTGACCGGCGATCCGGCCGGCGGCACGGGCAGCCCGGCCCCGCCGGAACGGATGAGCGGCTGGTTCCGACTCACGCTCGGCCTGCTGGCCGTGGTGGTCGGGGCGATCTGGACGGTGCAGGGCCTCGGGTACGTCGAGGACGGCCTGATGACCGACCAGCGGATCTGGGCCGTACTCGGTCCGCTGCTGGCCCTCGCTGGTGTGGCGCTGCTCTGGTGGGGCATGCGGGCCCGGACGCGGCGCTGACCGACGGATGCGGAAAGCCCCGCGTCCGTACGGAACGCGGGGCTTTTGCACCTGGGCGGGGACAGCCTCGCCATCTGGCGGCCGGCGGTCGCCGACCGGTGCGTCAGAGGGGGCGGACCTGCTCGGCCTGCGGACCCTTCTGGCCCTGGGCGATCTCGAACTCCACCCGCTGGTTCTCCTCCAGCGACCGGTAGCCGCTGGACTGGATGGCCGAGAAGTGGACGAACACGTCAGCACCCCCGCCGTCGACGGTGATGAAGCCGAAGCCCTTGTCAGCGTTGAACCACTTCACGGTTCCCTGCGCCATGTGTATCTCCTTCTAAAACTGGCGGCCGAGCACGCCGTGCGGCCGGTTGGCCGTTTTCGAGCAGCGGCGCCTGAGGCGGCCCCCAATGAAGGAGACTTCTCTCAACCCACGCCATCTCTCAACAGCGTGGAACAGCAAACCACGTACGCAAAAACTCTGCACAGCCTACCCGACGAAATTCTCCGACATGTGACCTGACGGATGCGAAAGATCCGCTGTGCGGCATGCGCGAGGTAGGGCAAAAGGCCCCCTCGACCGGTTACGGACGAGGGGGCCGGGTCGGCCTCGGGCACGGCGAAGCTAGTCGGGCCAGCGGCCGGTCAACCGGCGTACGCCCACCGCGCCGCCACGGTCCACGGCCGCCCGGACGACGGAGAAGATGGCGCCCTGCAACGCCGCCGCCGCGAGGATCTCGCCCCAGTGGCGGTCCTCGTCGACGGGATCGGGGGCGTCACCGTCGCCGGCGGTCATCTTCCACACCTGCCGGAAGATGGCACCCGCGAGCGCACCCGCGGCGATGCCGGCCAGGATGCCCACCGGCCGGTAGGCGACCTTGCTCAACCCCTTGCTCACCCACGCCTCCCTCGAATGATCATCAGCACCACGGCGGTCACGATCGCGCCCGCCGCGAGGGCGACGAACGGCGCCGGACCGTGCCGTCCCCGCACCGGCGGATGGGTCAGCGCCGCCTGGCCACGGACCCGGGCGACGGTCAACGCCGCCTGCTCCCGGACCCGCTCGCGGGCCTGGTCCGCCGAGGACTTCAACCGCTTCTTGACGTCGGCCTTGGCGGCCAGCGCCTCCACCGTCTCGCCCAGCTCGACCCGGGTCCGCCGGATCTCCGCCCGCAGCGCGTCGGGGTCACCGGTCCCGTTGCCGTGCCCGTTGCGCGTCCCGTTGTGTGTCATGCCCGTCCCCTGTCCTTCACCGCCGCGCTGACCACGTCCACGTCGGCCCGCAGGCTCTGCACGGTCGCCTGCGGCACCGGCGGCACCGCCTGGCTGACCTGCTTCTTGCCGAGCAGCGCGAGGACGCCGGCGATCAGGAAGACGACCGCCGCCACGATGAGCGCGGCCGCCCACGCCGGTAGGACCAGGGCCAGCAGCAGGATCGCGGCGGTGATCAGCGCGCCGAGACCCAGGAAGGCCAGTGCGCCGCCGCCGGCCAGCAGGCCGACGCCGATACCCGCGTGCTTGCCCTTCTCTGTCAGCTCCGCACGGGCCAGCGCGAGCTCGTCCCGGACCAGGCGGGACACCTGCTCCGTCGCCCGCTGGACCAGCTCGGCGGTGGAGGGCTCGCTTCCGTTGTGGGATGTACGGACGTCAGCCACGTCAGCCATGCTGTCCCCCTCTCGTCGTCACCGCGCTGTATGCCCGAAGTAGCCGCCCGCCAATCCTGTCTGCGAAGAAGGAGCAGGGCGTCCCGCACGAGGTCCCCGGTACACGTTCCGTCAAACCTTCCCGGCCCGTCCCGTTCGGGCGTCCGCACCCGATCGGCGTCAGCGACGCGCCTCGACGGGCTCGTCGGGACCGACGAAGGCTTCGCTGCGGGCGTCGCCGTCGTCGCTGCCACCGAAGAGGCGGGCGTCGTCGGGGACCTCCCCGTCCTCGAAGCGGCGGACCCGCCGCTTGGGGTTCACCCACTGCCAGGGCAGCGAGCCGGCACCGTCACCGACCTCGGTCCGCAGCCGTGGCAACGCGGTGGGCCGCTGGTCGCGTACCCAGGCCACCATGTGCTCGCGGACCAGGCAGCGCAGGTCCCACAACGCGCCGGCGCTGGCGGCGCTCACCAACGCCCGCAGCTTGACCATGCCGCCGGTCGCGTCCGTCACCTGGAGTACGCAGACCCGGCCGTCCCAGAGCTCGGTGCCCTCGACCAGGCGACGCAACTCCTCCCGCATCGCCTGCACCGGGAGCGACCAGTCGACGTCGAACTCCGCAGTGCCGAGCACCGCCGCCTCGGTCCGCGTCCAGTTCTGGAACGGGGTGCTGGTGAAGTAGGAGGTGGGCAGGATCAACCGTCGGTCGTCCCAGATCTGCACCACCACGTAGCTGAGGGTCAGCTCCTCGATCCGGCCCCACTCCCCCTCGACCACGACCACGTCGTCCAGACGGACCGCGTCGCTGAAGGCGAGTTGCAGGCCCGCGAAGACGTTGCCGAGCAGGCTCTGCGCGGCCAGCGCGGCGACGATACCGACCACACCGGCGCTGGTCAGCACACCGGCACCGATGCCACGGACGGCCGGGAACGTCATCAGCATCACGCCGACGGTGAGCACCACGATCACCACGATGGTCACCCGGCGCAGCATGACGACCTGGGTGCGGACCCGGCGGGCGTGCCGGTTGTCCGGCACGTCCACCCGGAACCGGGCCAGCGCGGTGTCCTCCACCACCACCAGCAGCGAGGTGACCAGCCAGGCGGTGGCCGCGATGACCGCGAGCACCAGCATGTGCAGCAGCGCCTGCCGCCACCCGGTGCCGACCGCGTAGCCGGTGCTGAACCGGACGGCGAACTGCACGGCCAGCACGGTGGCCGCGATCTGGAACGAGCGGTGGGCGTGCTCGGTCAACTCCATCATGAGTCGTGACCGGTGGCCCCACCGCCGGATCGAGCGATGCACCACCTCGACCACGGCAATGGCGATCGCCGCCGCGGCGAGCGCGGCGACGACCGTCACGAGGTAGCTGTGCACGTGTGGTTCTCCTTCCGGACCGACAACAAGATCCACGCAAAGGGGCAAGTCTGCCCCGGACCGTCGAAACCGGCCACCGCAGCGGTGCTGCGATGGCCGGCGTCGGGACGGAGTACCTCAGACCTTGCGGTAGCGGGCCTGGAGGAAGCAGTACAGGCCGAAGGCGGCGATGCCCAGGCCGACCAGCGACAGCAGGATGGTGCCGAACGCCTGGTCCCGCAGCGTCCGCAGGGCGGCGTCCAGGCCCCGGGCCTTCTCCGGGTCGTAGTTGACCGCGGCCAGCACGACCAGCACTCCGGTCACCGCGAACGCGCTGCCCCGGGCGGTGTAGCCGGCCATGCCGAGCCGCCGGGCGAGCTGGGTGGTCTTGGCGTTCATCTCGCCGGTCTTCAGCCGCTTCATGAACTTCTTCTTGACGCCGTAGATGAACATGCCGACGCCGACACCGATGAGGACCAGGCCGGCGAGACCGACCAGCCACCGACCGCCGGTCGACTCCATCAGACGGGCGGTCATCTCCTCCTGCTGGGAGGCGCTGTCGGAGTTGGCGTTGGAGAAGACCTTCCAGGCCGTCCAGGCCAGCCAGAGGTAGATGACCGCGCGGGCGGCGGAGAAGACCCGCTCCTTGATCCGGTCGTTGCCGCTCTCGGTCTGGTGCCCGACGGCGGCTTCGAGGGCCTGCCAGATCGCCATGGCGACCATGCCGACGGCGATGGCGATGACCACGAATGTGCCCATCGGCTGCGCGGCGAGTGTCCGCAGCGCGCCGGACTGGTCACCGTCGTCGGAGGAGTTGCCGAATGCGATCTGCAACGCCAACCAACCGAACAACAGGTGCACGATCCCGTAGCCGATGAAACCGGCCCGGGCGAGGAGTTCCAGCCACCGGCTGTCGGCCGTACGGGCGGCGGTGGCTTCGGCGTTCCGGGTGAGAGACATGGGGCCTCAATCTCCGGACGCGAAGATTTCCAAACGTGTCCAGCCGCCGCGGGGAAGCGACGGCTGGACGGACGGATCGGACGGCTGTCGGCGTCAGCCGGAATTGCGCGAGATGCGTACCTTGACCTCGGCATCGGTGACGCTGTCCAGGGTGACCGCCAGGCCGCCGACATCGGCGGCCTGCTGGCCGACGGTCAGCGACAGTTGCTCACCGGCGACCTCGATGGTCACCACGTCGTCCTGGGCCTCGACGAGCCGGGCCTCGACACCGAGAATGTTGGCGCGCGCGTCCACCCCCCGGTCGAAGGTCACCGTGCAGGCGTCCAGCCCGCAGTCGGTGCGGGCACCCTCGGAGCTGCACCCCATGAGCAGGGCGGCACCGAGTGCGAGTCCGGCCAGCAGACCGGCCGACTTGCGGGTGGGGACCCTCCAGGCGAGGGTGCGCCGGCGGTGGCCGGCGAGCGATCGGTTCGTCACCGCCTCAGCGTACGAGACGTAGGCGAACGGGCCCGGCGTGCCGAACCGGCGGTGGACAATGGGTCGGTGAGCATGCTGGTCGAGGAGAACGCCGCCAAGCACCGTTACGAGATCCTGGTCGACGACGCGCTGGCCGGGTTCACCGCATACCTTCCCCGGGGGGAGGCGCTGGTCTTCACGCACACCGAGGTGGACCCGGCCTTCCAGAACAGGGGCGTCGGCACGGCACTGATGCGCGGCACCCTGGACCAGGTCCGCGCACAGGGGCAGCGGGTGGTGCCGCAGTGCCCGTTCATGCACGCCTACATCGAGCGCCATCCCGAGTACGCGGACCTGGTCACCAGCCCCGCGTGACGGCGGTCCCACCCAGCAGCTCGGCCACGGCCCGACCGGCGGCCCGGGTGGCCCCGTGCGTGGCGACGTGCACCGTGCCGGTGACCAGTGCGGGCACCCCCAACTCCACCACCACGGCGTCGGGCCGGTCCGCCAGCACCCGGTCGACGGCAGCCCGCATCCAGTCGTGCCGGTGCAGGTCGCGCACCACCAGGACGAGCGGTCGGCCGGCGGCGCCCAAGGCCGGGT
>NZ_SISL01000212.1:0-10243 GCF_004307965.1 Verrucosispora sp. SN26_14.1
TCCTCGGCGTAGCTGCGGACCGTCTCCCGGGCCCGCTTGAGCGCGGGGCTCTCCCGCAGCAGGCCGAGCGCCTCGGCGTGCAGGGCGTCGTCGGTCAGCGGGCCGGTGGCCAGGATCTCCCGCAGCCGCACCGAGGCGGCGTCCGCGTCGTCGGAGGCGAGGGCGTAGAGCACCGGCAGCGTCGGCACACCCTCCCGCAGGTCGGTGCCGGGCGTCTTGCCGGACTCCTCCGACTCGCTGGCGATGTCCAGCAGGTCGTCGGAGAGCTGGAAGGCGACACCGATGGTCTCGCCGTACCCGGCCAGCGCCGACACGTGCTCCGGGGTGGTGCCGCTGAACAGCGCGCCGAAGTGGGCACTGGTGGCGATCAGCGAACCGGTCTTCTCGGCGATCACGTCCAGGTAGTGCCGCACCGGGTCGGCGTCCGCCCGGGGGCCGACCGTCTCGGCGATCTGGCCGTGGACCAGGCGGGCGAAGGTCCGCGCCTGGAGGCGTACCGCCTCGGGGCCCAGATCGGCGGCGACGTCCGCGGCCCGCGCGAAGAGGTAGTCACCCACCAGGATGGCGACCGAGTTGGTCCAACGGGAGTTGGCGCTCGGCGCTCCCCGACGCACCGCGGCCTCGTCCATCACGTCGTCGTGGTAGAGCGTCGCCAGGTGGGTCAACTCCACCACCACGGCGGCCGAGACGACCTCCGGCCGAGCCGGGTCGCCGAACTGTGCGCCCAGGGCCACCAGAAGCGGCCGGAAGCGCTTCCCGCCCGCCTCCACCAGGTGTCGGGCGGCCTCGGTCACGAACGGGTCGGCGCTGGCCACGCTGGCCCGCAGCTCCACCTCGATGGCGTCGAGCAGCCCCAGCACGGATGCCTCGGTGTGCGGGTCGGCGAGATGCAGACCGAGCGGGCCGAACTGGCCCGCGTGCCGGCTGCGGCGGCCACCGGAGCCGGTGCCACCTGAACGCTCGCCACCCCTAATCACCACTCCTCCACCATGCCACACGGGCTCTACCTGCAGCGGACCGGGGAGGCGCGGCGAGGGCCGGTCCACAAGAGTGGACCGGCCCCCGAAACGGAAGGTGACGCCGCTACCGGATGAAGTCCGCAGCGCCGGTGGCCAGGTCGAGCAGCGGCGCCGGAGCGACGCCGAGAACCAGGGTCGCGAGTACGCCGATCACCAGCGCCGCCGAGGTCATCGCGCCCGGCACCGTGACGGTCGGGGTCGAGTCGCCCGGCTCGGAGAGCCACATCATCACCACGACCCGCAGGTACGGGAAGGCCAGCACCATGCTGGTCAGCACACCGGCGATCACCAGCCACACCTGACCGCCGTCGAGAGCCGGAGCGAAGACGGCGAACTTGCTGGTGAAGCCGCTGGTCAGCGGGATACCCGCGAAGGCCAGCAGGATGAAGGTGAACACCGACGCGTACCCCGGCGAGCGGCGGCCCAGCCCGGCCCAGCGGGACAGGTGGGTGGCCTCCCCGTCGGCGTCCCGGACCAGGGTCACCACGGCGAACGCGGCCAGCACGGTGAAGCCGTACGCGACCAGGTAGAACATCGTGCCGGAGAGCCCGTCACGTCCTGGGGAGAGCACGCCGACCAGCAGATAGCCGGCGTTGGCGATGGAGGAGTACGCCAGTAGCCGCTTGATGTCGGTCTGGGTGACCGCGAGCACGGCGCCGACCAGCATGGTGAGCACCGCCACCGTGCCGAGCACCGGCGTGAAGTCCCACCGTGCGCCCTCGAACGCGACGTGGAACACCCGCAGCAGGGCGCCGAACGCGGCGACCTTCGTGCAGGCCGCCATGAAGCCGGTCACCGGAGTGGGCGCCCCCTGGTAGACGTCGGGCGTCCAGACGTGGAACGGCGCGGCGGCGGCCTTGAACAGCAGGCCGATGGCGACCAGGGCCATACCGGCGAAGAGCAGCACCGGGCTGGCCGTCGAGTTGGCCACGGCGGCGTTGAGGGTGGCGAAGTCCACGCCCGCCTGACGGTCGCCCAGACCGGCGCTGAAGCCGTAGAGCAGCGCCAGACCGAACAGGAAGAACGCCGAGGCGTACGCGCCGAGCAGGAAGTACTTCATCGCCGCTTCCTGGCTCAGGATCCGCCGACGACGAGCCAGCGCGCAGAGCAGGTAGAGCGGCAGCGAGAAGACCTCGAGCGCGATGAACATGGTCAGCAGGTCGTTCGCCGCCACGAAGATCAGCATGCCGCCGATGGCGAACGTGGTCAGCGGGTAGACCTCACCGGCACCACCGGCCTTGGCCGCCTGCCGCCGGTCGTCCGGCGAGTCGGCGGTGATCGCGGCCTGGGCCACGAACGCCCCGCCCCGCTCCACCGCCCGGTCGCCCATCAGCAGCAGCGCCACACCGGCCAGGGCCAGGATCGCGCCCTGGAGGAACAGCGTGGGGCCGTCGATCGCGATCACCCCGATGGTGATCACCCGCTTGTCAGAGTTGAACACCACCATGGTCAGCGCGGCGAGCACCGCCACCAGGGCCAGCGGAAGCTGCACGGGGTGCCGCAGCCGACGCGGCACGAAGGCCTCGACCAACACCCCCAGCACCGCCGCGCCCAGCATGATCAGGATCGGCGCGAGTGCCGCGTAGTCGATCGGCGGCAGTACGAACTCGTTCACCGAGTCAACCTTTCGTTCGCGACTGCGCTGTCTTGTGCCCGCGACTGCGGGGCTCGCTTCGCTCTCTCCTCGCGCGGGCGGCTAGGGCTCGCGAGCTCACTCCTCGCGCTCACCGGCTGGCCTCCTGGACGTTGCCTGCCGTCGGGGCCGGGTCGGTCCGGCCGACGTCCTCCATGGTCGCCTGAACCGCAGGGTTGATCACGTCGGTGACCGGCTTCGGGTAGAAGCCGAGCAGCACGATCAGCGCGATCAGCGGGGCGACCACGACCTTCTCGCGCAGGTTGAGGTCGCGCTTCATCGCGTCGATCTGGGTCAGCGCCGGATTGAGCGTGCCCTGCGTGGTCCGCTGCACCATCCACAGCACGTACGCCGCCGCCAGGATGATGCCCAGCGTGGCGATCACCGCGACCGGCTTGTTCACCGTGAAGGTGCCGATCAGCACCAGGAACTCGGAGACGAACGGCGCGGTGCCGGGCAGCGCCAGCGAGGCGAGACCGGCGAAGAACAGCACCCCGGCCAGCACCGGCACCAGCTTGCCGGCACCACCGAAGTCACTGATGAGCGCCGAACCCCGGCGCGCGACCAGCATGCCGACCACCAGGAAGAGCAGGCCGGTGGCGAGGCCGTGGTTCACCATGTAGAGCACCGCACCGGTACCGGCCTGGGTGGTGAAGGCGAACAGACCCACGCCGATGAAGCCGAAGTGCGCGATCGACGTGTACGACACCAGTCGCTTGAGGTCGTTCTGCCCCACCGCCAGCAGAGCGGCGTAGATGATGCCGATCACCGCGAGGCCCAGCGCCCACGGCGCGAACCACTGGGCGGCGTCCGGGAACAGCGGCAGGCAGTACCGGATGATGCCGAAGGTGCCGACCTTGTCCAGCACGCCGACCAGCAGCGCGGCGGCACCGGCCGGGGCCGCGCCACCGGCGTCCGGCAGCCAGGTGTGGAACGGGAAGAACGGCGCCTTGATCGCGAACGCGACGAAGAACCCGAGGAACAGCCAGCGTTCCGCACCGGTGGAGATGTCCACCTGCGACAGCGCCACCCAGTCGAAGGTCTTGCCGCCGACCACCCAGAGGCCGATCACGGCGGCCAGCATGAACAGACCGCCGACCAGGGAGTAGAGGAAGAACTTGACCGCCGCGTACTGCCTCTGGTGGCCGCCGTAGCTGCCGATCAGGAAGTACATCGGCACCAGCATGACCTCGAAGAACACATAGAACAGGAAGACGTCGGCGGCGGCGAAGACACCGAGCATCGTGCATTCGAGGACGAGCAGCAGCGCGAAGTAGACCGGCACCGAGCGCTTCGAGGACTCCGCGTCGTGCCAGGAGGCCAGGATCACCAGCGGCACCAGCACCGCGATCAGCATCAGCATGACCAGCGCGATGCCGTCGGCGGCGAACGTGAAGTTCACGCCCCAGTTCGGGATCCACGGGTACGACTCACGGAACTGGAACCGGTCGCCGTCGACCTGCCAGGTCACCCACATGACCACGGACAGCGCCAGCACCAGCAGCGACCAGCCGAGAGCGACCTGCTTGGCCAGCGTCGGCCGGCTGCGCGGCAGGAGGGCGACCACCACTGCGCCGACCAGCGGCGCCACGGTGAGCACCGAGAGGAACGGGAAGTCGGACATTATGCGGCCTTACCTCCGTCGTCGATGCGCGGTCCGCCGGCGACGGCCGCCTGCGAGACCGTCGGCCTCTTGAGGTCGATCACGCGAACCACCCCGCCTGCACGGCAAGGAACGCGCCCACGATCAGCAGCGCCCCGGCGAGGATCGAGGTGGCGTACGACCGGACGAAGCCGGTCTGCAACCGCCGCAGTCGGCCCGAACCGCCGCCGACACCGGCTGCCAGCCCGTTGACCAGCCCGTCGATGCCCCGGTTGTCCAGGTAGACGAGCGCCCGGGTGAGGAAGATGCCGGGCTTCTCGAAGACCGCCTCGTTCACCGCGTCGGTGTAGAGGTTCTTGCGGGCGGCCGTGACCAGCACCCCGGCCGGCTGCGGCTCGTTGGCCGTGCCGTTGCGGAACAGGAACCAGGCCAGCGCGGCACCGAGCACGGTGACGCCCAGCGACAGCACCACGATCGCCCAGTGCGGCAGCACCGCGTCGTGGTGCGCCTCGGCCGCGCCGAGACCGGCGGTGGCGGTCAGCCAGTCCGGTACGGAGGTGGCCAGCAGCCAACCCGCGCCGATCGAGCCGATGCCGAGCAGGATCAGCGGGATGGTCATCAGCGGCGGGGACTCGTGCGGGTGCTCGATGTCCGTGGTCCAGCGCTTGGGCCCGTGGAAGGTCAGCACGAACAGCCGCGTCATGTAGAACGCGGTCAGCGCGGCACCGAGCACCGCGGCCCCGCCGAACAGCCAGGCCGTCCAGCCGTCCCGCTCGAAGGCGGCGGCGATGATCGGCTCCTTCGAGAAGTAGCCGGAGAACGGGAACATGCCGATGATCGCCAGCCAGCCCGCACCGAAGGTGATCCAGGTGATCTTCATGTACTTCGACAGACCGCCGAAGCGGCGGATGTCCACCTGGTCCTTCATGCCGTGCATGACCGAGCCGGCACCAAGGAACATGTTGGCCTTGAAGAAGCCGTGCGCCAGCAGGTGCACGATGGCCAGCGCGTACGCGGCGCCGCCCAGGCCGACACCGAGGAACATGTAGCCGATCTGGCTCACCGTCGACCAGGCCAGCACCCGCTTGATGTCGTCCTTGGCGCAGCCGATGATCGCGCCGATCAGCAGCGTCAGCGCACCGACGCTGACCACCACCAACTGCAGCGTCGCGTTGGCCGAGAAGATGATGTTGGACCGGGCGATCAGGTAGACACCGGCGGTGACCATCGTCGCGGCGTGGATGAGCGCCGACACCGGGGTCGGACCCTCCATGGCGTCCGGCAACCACGCCTGGAGCGGGAACTGACCGGACTTGCCGGCCGCGCCGAGCAGCAGGAGGATGCCGAGCACCAGCACGGTGCTGCCGGCCAGTGCGCCGACCCCGTTGAACACCTCGTCGTACTGGGTGGTGCCCAGGGTGGCGAACATGATGAAGATGGCGATGGCCAGACCGGCGTCGCCGACCCGGTTCATCAGGAACGCCTTCTTGCCGGCGGTGGCCGCGGCCGGCTTGGTGTTCCAGAAGGAGATCAGCAGGTACGACGCCAGACCGACGCCCTCCCAGCCGAAGTAGAGCATCACGTAGTTGTTGCCGAGGACCAGCAGCAGCATGGCCGCGACGAACAGGTTGAAGTAGGCGAAGAACCGCCGACGACCCGGGTCGTGCGCCATGTACTCGACCGCGTACAGGTGGATCAGGAAGCCCACGCCGGTGATCAGCAGGACGAAGACCCCGGCCAGCGGATCGAAGAGCAGTCCGAAGTCGACGTTGAGGTTGCCGACCGCGATGAAGTCCCAGAGGCTGAGCTCGACGGACTTGTTCTCCAACCCGCGCAGGTTGAAGAAGTAGGTCAGACCGAGCAGGAAGGCGGCACCGACGGCGGCCACGCCGAGCCAGTGCCCCCACCGGTCGGCGCGCCGGCCGAGCAGCAGCAGGACCATCGCGCTGACCAGCGGGATCGCCACCAGCAGCCAGACGCTGCTCAGCAGCCCGTCGGCCGTCGCGTACGAGACGGTCTCGGCCGGAGCAGCCTGGGCGTACGTCACAATTTCGTCCACCGGTGGGCCCCTCTAGTACTTCAACAGGTTGGCGTCGTCGACGCTGGCGGAGCGCCGGGTGCGGAAGATCGCCATGATGATGGCCAACCCGACCACGACCTCGGCCGCCGCCACCACCATCACGAAGAACGCCATGATCTGGCCGTTCAGGTCACCGTTCATCCGGCTGAAGGTGACCAGCGCCAGGTTGGCCGCGTTGAGCATCAGCTCGACGCACATGAACAGCACGATCGCGTTGCGCCGGACCAGCACCCCGGCCGCGCCGATGGTGAACAGCACCGCGGCGAGGACGAGGTAGTAGTTCGGTTCGACGGAGAAGAAGTCACTCACTTCTCAGTGCCCTTCAGGGTGGTCTCCTCGGCGGCCAGCTCACGCACCGGAAGGATGTCGGGCGTGCTCCGGTCGCTCAGTCGGCCGTCCGGCAGGCGCGCCGGAGTGGCCACCGACGAGGAGGTGGCGAAGACACCCGGGCCGGGCTTCGGACCGGGGTAGTTGCCGGGCGCGAAGCGGGCCTTCATGGTGGCCACCTGGTCGCGCTTGTCCTCCTTGCGCCGCTCGATGTGCGCCAGGATCATGCCGCCGATGGTGGCGGTGATCAGCAGCGCTGCGGTCAGCTCGAAGGCGAAGATGTAGTCGGTGAAGAGCAACCGGGCGATGCCCTGCACGTTGCCGCCAGCGTTGGCCTCCTCCAGACCCACCGCCACGGTGTCCTGGGTGGCCCGGTAGACCCCGCTGCCGAGCAGCGCGGCGAAGCCGACGCCCAGCCCGATCGCCGCGATCCGCTGACCCCGCAGCACCTCGATCAGTGAGTCCGAGGCGTCCCGCCCGACCAGCATCAGCACGAACAGGAAGAGCATCATGATCGCGCCGGTGTAGACGATGATCTGCACCATGCCGATGAACGGCCCGGCCTGGAGCACATAGAACACGCCCAGGCTGAGCATGGTCAGCACCAGCCAGAGCGCCGAGTGCACCGCGTTGCGGGCCGCGACCATGCCGATCGCGCCGGCCAGCGCCAGCGGGGCGAGGATCCAGAAGGCCACCGACTCACCGCCGGAGACCGCACCCGCGGCGAGCACCGTCGAGGTGGTCATGCCGTCTCTCCCTTGTCCGCCGCAGCCCGCTGGGCGGCCTGCTCGGCACCGGGGAAGGTGACGCCCGGGTGCTCGTCGACCTGGTAGTGCCCCGGCCCCATCGGCGAGCGCTCGGCGCCGGCCGAGGTGCCCGGGTTGGTCAGGCTGCCGATGTAGTAGTCCTTCTCGCTGTCGCCCAGACGCATCGGGTGCGGCGGCTGCTCCATCCCCGGCAGCAGCGGCGCGAGCAGCTGCTCCTTGGTGAAGATCAGGTCCTGCCGGTTGTCCCGGGCCAGCTCGTACTCGTTGCTCATGGTCAACGAGCGGGTCGGGCACGCCTCGATGCAGAGCCCGCAGAAGATGCAGCGGGCGTAGTTGATCTGGTAGTTGCTGGCGTACCGCTCACCCGGCGAGAAACGCTGCTCGTCGGTGTTGTCGCCACCCTCGACGAAGATCGCGTCCGCCGGGCAGGCCCAGGCGCACAGCTCACAGCCGATGCACTTCTCCAGGCCGTCCGGGTGCCGGTTGAGGATGTGCCGGCCGTGGTAGCGCGGCGCCGGCTTCGGCGGGGTGAAGGGGTAGTCGGTGGTGACGACCTTCTTGAACATGTGCGAGAAGGTGACCCCGAAGCCCTTGAACGTTCCGGTGATCGCGCCCACGTCACACCTCCTCAGAGTCCTGGCCGGCGGGAACGTTGGCCGGCTCCCGCTCGGCGACCATGCGCCGGGTACGCGGGCTCGGGGGTACCTGCAGATCCATTGGCGGCAGCGGGAAGCTGCCCTGCGGCCGGTTCTCGACCTGCTCGGCGACGGTCGGCTTCGACTGCGGCTTACGGCTCGGCCAGAACATCGCGGCGAGCAGCACGATCCCGGCCGGGATACCGATGGCCCACAGGCGACCCGTGGTGTCCCAGTCGCCGATGGTGCGGTACCAGCCCAGGACCACGATCCAGACCAGGCTGACCGGGATCAGCACCTTCCAGCCGAGGCGCATGAGCTGGTCGTAGCGGAGCCGGGGCAGCGTGCCCCGCAGCCAGACGAAGACGAACACCAGCAGGACGACCTTGCCGAAGAACCAGAGCAGCGGCCACCAACCGGAGTTGGCACCCGACCAGAGGCTGATCGGCCACGGCGCGTACCAGCCGCCCAGGAAGAGGGTGACGGTGAAGGCCGACATGGTCACCATCGCCACGTACTCGCTGAGCATGATCAGCGCGAACTTCAGCGAGCTGTACTCGGTCATGAAGCCCGCCACCAGCTCCGACTCCGCCTCCGGCAGGTCGAACGGCGGCCGGTTCGTCTCACCGACGATGGAGATGAAGAAGACGATGAAGCTCGGGAACAGCAGCAGCGCGTACCAGCCGGGCGCCCAGACGTCGACGCCGAAGAGGTTCACCTGCGTGCCGGTGCCCTGTGCGGCCACGATCTCCGAGGTGGACATCGTGCCGGCGAGCATGAACACCGCCACGATGGACAGCCCCAGCGACACCTCGTACGAGATGAGCTGGGCGGTGGACCGCAGACCACCGAGCAGCGGGTAGGTCGAGCCGGAGGCCCAGCCCGCCAGCACGATGCCGTAGACCGCCAACGACGAGAAGGCGAGCACCACCAGCACCGCCACCGGCACGTCGGTGACCTGCAACGGCGTCTGGTGGCCGAAGATGCTGACCATCGGGCCGAAGGGGATCACCGACAGCGCGGTCACCGCGCAGATCACCGAGATGGCCGGCGCGAAGAAGTAGATGACCTTGTCTGCCGACTTGGGGAGGATGTCCTCCTTGAAGGCCATCTTCAGGCCGTCGGCGAGCGTCTGCAGCAGACCGAAGGGGCCGAGCTGGTTCGGGCCCGGCCGGACCGCCATCCGCCCCACCACTCGCCGCTCGAACCAGACGCCCAGCAGCGTGCCGAGCAGGGCGACGACGAAGGCAAAGACGATCTTGCCAAGCACCAGCCACCACGGGTCGTGACCGAAGTCGGTCAGCGACGGCGCCTGGGCGAGGAGCGAGTGACTCACTGGGCCCACCTTTCGTTCCCGACTGCGGGGCTCACTCGCTCCGCTCGTTCACTCCTCGCACTCACTGGTGACCCCCGGAGGAGTTGAGCAGCGGGCCCGAACGACCCGCCGCGTCGGCGGCGACCGGCTCGGCCGTACCGGGTGCGGAGACCCGGACCACCGAACCGGAGGTCGCGCCCAGGCTGCGCCGTACCGTCGCGCCGGGCGAGTTGGTGGGCAGCCAGACCACGCCGTCCGGCATCTCGGTGATGGCCGCCGGCAGGGTCAGCGCCCCACGGTCGGTACCCACCGTCACCGGGTCACCGTCGGCGATGCCGAGCGCCTCCGCGCTGCCCTTGCCCAGCCGGACCACCGGCGGGCGGGCGGTGCCGCCCAGGTGCTCGTCACCGTCGATGAGGCTGCCCAGGTCGAGCAGTTGGTGCCAGGTCGCCAGGACCGCCTCGCCGGGCGCGAGGTCCCGGACGGTGCCCGGCGCGACACTCGGGGCCGCCGGACGACCCACCCGGGTCGTCGGCAGGCTGCCCAGCTCGCGGCGCACGGAGAGCACGTCTCCGGTGCCCAGCCGCACGTCCAGCTGGGCGGCGAGCGCGTCGAGCACCCGGCCGTCGGTCATCGCGGCGGTGGTCAGGACCGCGTCGAACGGACGCAGCCGGCCCTCCCAGTCCAGGAAGCTGCCGGCCTTCTCGACCACCGGGGCGACCGGCAGGACGACGTTCGCCCGTCGGGTCACCGCGCTGGCCCGCAGCTCCAGGCTGACCAGGAACGGCACCGCGTCGAGGGCCTGCTCGGCCAGGCGCGGGTCGGCCAGGTCGGCCGGGTCGACGCCGGCCACCACCAGTGCGC
>NZ_SISL01000213.1:0-10238 GCF_004307965.1 Verrucosispora sp. SN26_14.1
ACCGCCTGCCGCACGGCGGCGAGGGTGCCGCGTACGGCGACGGCGAGGTAGCCGCTGGTGACTCGTTCGACGCCGACGCAGCGGACGTCGGCGGTCTTGATCATGGCTTCGATGCCCGCGGAGAGGGCGACGACGCCGCGGGTCTCGACGATGCCGATGGCGATGTCGGAGGACATGTCTGGGTCTCCTTACCGGCTGTCAGTTGCCGACGAGTTGGGGGTCGGCCGCCAGCGCGCTGACGGCGTCGCAGGGGCTGGCGAAGACGATCGAGCGCACCGAGCGGCTCTTGGCCCGGGCGGTCTCCTCGCCGATGTCGACGGCCTCCTCGACGGTGGCGAGGTCACCGCGGACGGCGACGGCGATGATGCCGCCGCCGAGCCGGACGACCTTGGTGACCTCGACCTCGGTGGCCTTCACCATCGCGTCGACGGCGTCGAAGATGGGGGTGAAGCCTTCGGCTTCGACGAAGCCCACGGCTGTGTTCCGCATGCTCTCTCCTCTAGTGGTGGTCTGGCAGGTTCCAGGACAGGACGGCGCCGCCGGTGCCCCAGATGGGGCCGTAGGAGTGCAGGTGTGCCGGGCCGGTGCTCGCCCCGGCGCCGGCGGCGAAGGCCAGGGCCCGGAACTGGCTGTCGGCCTGGGCCTGCCGGGCGAACTCCTCGCGGACGGTGAGGGCTTCGTCGATCTTGCCGGCGGTGAGCAGGTCGAGGATCCGGGTGTTCCACTGCTCGTGGGCGGGTGCGCCGATGCGGTCCTGGTCGGGTTCGATCCACTCCTGGATGAGCCCGGAGGACATCCCGGTCACCACGACGACGGCGGCGCGCAGTCCGGCGTCACGGGCGGCGGCGGCGCCGGCGCGTCCGACGGCGGCGAGGGTGTCGGCGTCGGCGTAGAGGTTGCAGGAGACCTGCGCCCACCGCAGCTTACGCTCGGGGTCGAGCAGTGCGGAGGTGACGATGGTGCCGGTGTCGATCGGGAATCCGTCGTAGCGGGTCCGTCGGGCCTGGAGTCCGTCGGACTGGACCCGGGCGGCCCAGCGTTCCGTGAAGTCGACGTCGAAGCGGAGGTCGTAGTCGAGCAGGCCGTAGTCGTAGGCGTACCAGTTCTCGTCGACGTGCTGGCCGCGCGGGTTGGGGTCGCACTGGAACTGGTGGCCCAGGACGGTGAACCACTGGGTGGAGAGCAGCAGCACCACGTCGGGTTCGAGTCGGCGTAGCCGGGCGCCCACGTCGCGGGCGGCGTCGGCCAGTGCCGACCAGCTCGGTGCGGCGTGTCCGGCGAGCAGGTGCGGCATGCCGGGCAGCAGTGCGCCGGCGACGATTCCGGTCCGGTCAGCCATGGTGGTTCCCCTCGGGCACCCACTCGACGACCGCGTTGCCGGTGCCGATGATCGTGCCGTAGCCGAGTACGTCGCCGGCGACCTTGGGCCAGCCCATCGCGGCGAGCATCCAGGTGAGGCTGCCGGCCTTGGTCTCGCTGGCGGTGGCCTCGATGTGTTCGGGGATGAGTTCGCGCAGCGGTGCGGTCGGTCCGCGCCGGATCGCTTCGAGCAGTTTCATGTCCCACCGGTACTGGTGGTTGTTGTAGGGGTGTTCCCGTTCCATGTCCTCGGGCAGTTCCGGTTCCTCGTGCCAGTGCAGGTGCGACAGCGAATTGGAGGCGAGCAGGACGGCGCGGCGGCCGGTGGCTTCGACGGCCCGTCGGGTGGCTTCGCCGAGGACCTCCATCTCCTCCAGGGAGGCGTCGGAGTAGAAGTACGGGTTGTTGTTGGCCGAGAGGGAGACCACGGGGATGTCCCAGGCCGGGTTCGCCAGGTGCAGGGCGCCGATGGTGGCGTAGTCGACGCGGACGCGGGGGTCGTGCAGGGTGCGGGTGACCAGGCCGAGTCCGTTGGCCTCCTCGGCGATGGCCTCGCCGAGTTCGACGTCGGTGCGGAAGTCGTAGTGGTAGCGGAACAGGTGCGGGAAGATCGGTTCGACGGAGGTGCCGCGCGGGTTGGGCACGCAGTTGACGTGGTGACCGACCATGGTGATCCAGTGCGGGGCGTGCACGATGAGCACGTCGGGTTTGTGGACCTCGCGGATGCGTGTGCGCAGGCGCTCGTACGCCCAGCGCAGCGTCTCCCAGCCGCCGGTGGAGCGTGGTTCGTTCTGTGGCGGGTTCTCGGCGTAGATCAGGTGGGGCGGGTGCGGGCTGAGGCAGCCGGCGACGATGCCGCACCGTCGTGCCGTGGTGGTCGGTGACGGGGTGCGTGGGGCGGTGGTGGCACCGCCACGGGCCGGTGTGACCGGCACCCGGAAGACCTTGCTCATGAGCGTCCTTCCCCGCGTAGTACCCGCACGTGGGAGCGGTCGTGTGGGGCGGTGCCGAGGATCTGCAGCCCGTCGTCGTCGAGGGCGAGTTCGTCGGCGGCCAGTGCGGTGTCGTGTCGGATCCAGGCCCGCAGCGGCGCGGGATGTCCGCCGTGGACCTCGACGAGGGTGTCCTCGGCCAGGCCGCTGTCGGGGGCGACGTAGGCCAGGCGTCGCTGGCCGCGCTGGCCGGTGTAGGCCGGCTGGGTGGTGACGGTGGTCCGCAGCCAGCGTCGCTGGTCGCGGAGCCGTTCCCGGGTGGCGGCGGTCGCGGTGGGGTCGACCCGGCCGTCGGCGTCGAGTTCGACGCCGTAGCGCTGTCGTGCTTCGGCTGCGGTCAGGTACTCCTGGGTGACGTCGTCGGCGACGTGCTCGGGCAGCCGGTCCAGCGGGTCGCCCCAGCCTCCGCCGCCGGCGGACTCCATGACCAGCAGGTCTCCGGTGCGCATCGGGAAGCCGGCGACCTTGCCGGGGGTGGCGAAGTCGACGCGTTCGCCGTCGCCCCGCCGGATGTGGGTCACGGTGGGCGCGCCGGGGCCGCCGTGCCGCAGGCCGTAGGGCGGGACGGTGGTGCGGTCGGTCTGCACCGAGTACGCGCCGCCGCTGGCCAGCAGGCGGGTCTCGCGGCGGCTGCCGAGTCCGCCTCGGCGTGCGCCGTCGCCGCTGGAGCCGGTGCGCAGTTCGCAGGCCTCGACGAGGATCGGGATCTCGGTCTCCAGTCGTTCGACGGACTGGATGGTGGAGATGTCGCCGAGGTCGACGGGGTTCATGGCGCTGGGCCCGTCGGATTCGAGGAATCCGCCGTTGCCGCCGGCCGGGTAGTCGTAGTAGAGGTAGGGCCGGCCGGTGTGTTCGTCGACGCCACCGATGAGGTTCTGGAAGGTGGTGCCGAACTGGTCGGCGGCGATGAGGTCGGGTGCCACCTGGCTCAGTGCGGCCATCACGGCCGAGATGACGCGTTTGCGGACCTCGCTGTGGGCGTTTGCCGGGGCCGGGTAGCTGACGTGCACGACGGTGCCGGGTTCGGTGTGCACCCGTAGGGGCCGGAAGGCGCCGTGGTTGACCAGGCCGCCGGGGTCCAGGGCGGACTTGACGGCGATGAAGACACCGGCGACGGTCATCGCCCGCGAGGAGTTGACCACGGCGGCGACCTGGGTCGACGAGCCGCGGAAGTCGGCCTCGATCTCGTCGCCGTCGATGGTGAGCGCGCAGCGCACGATGGCGGCGTCGTAGTGTCCGTCGGTGTAGAGGTCGAGGTAGTCCTCGTAGCGGTAGGTGCCGTCGGGCAGCGCCTGGATCATGGTGCGCAGGCGGTGCTCGGTGCGGTCCATGTTGGCGGCGACGGATTCGAGGATCAGGTCGGTGCCGTGCCGGGCGACGAGTTCGCGCAGGCGCCGTTCGGCGGTGTGGCAGGCGGCGATGCTGGATTCCAGGTCGCCCCGGCGTTCCTCGGCCATCCGGACGTTGGCGAAGACGATGTCGAACGCGGCCCGGTTGGGTCGCCCCTGCTCGATGAGCTTGATCGGGGGGATCCGCAGCCCCTCCTGGAGGATCTCGGTGGCCTGGCCGGAGACGCTGCCCGGGGTCATGCCGCCGATGTCGGCCCAGTGCATGCGGACGCACGGGAAGAGGAAGAGCTGGTCGTCGACGAAGACCGGGCTGATCAGGGTGACGTCGTTGAGGTGGCTGCCACCGCGATAGGGGTCGTTGACGATGTAGAGGTCGCCGGGGCGCATCTCGTCGGCGAAGTCGGCGAAGATCTCGGCGACCGAGGCCGGCATGGCGATGACGTGGCCGGGCATGTCCCGGCCCTGGGCGACCATCTGTCCCTCGGGGTCGAACAGTGCGCAGGAGAAGTCCTGCGCGTCGGCGATCACCGGCGAGTGCGCGGTACGGAAGATCGTTTGTCGCATCTCCCGGACGATCGAGATGAGACCTTCGGTGACGACTTCCAGGTCGATCGGGTTCACAGTCATGCGGATGCCTCACTGGTTCCGGCTCGATCCCGGTGGTGGGAGAACGGACCATCTGGGATGGGCCACCGTGGGTGGGCCATCTCTTCGGGTGGACCATAACGCGCTGGACCATATTGTGGTCCTAGGGTTATATTATGAAACCTAGCAACCGAGAAGGTGGGAAGCAAGATGTCGTACGCCACTGAGACCAGCCCGGACGACGCGCCGACGCCCCGCGAGTCCGGCACACAGGCACTCGACCGCGCCCTCAGCGTGCTGCTCGCCTTCCGTGGCAACGACGCCGAACGCAAGGTCAGCGACGTCAGCCGCGAGCTCGGCCTACACAAGTCGACCGCCAGCCGGCTGTTCCGGGCGCTGGCCGACGCCGGTTTCCTGCACCGCAACGAGGACAACGGCAACTACCGGCTCGGGGTCACCGTCTTCGAACTCGGCGCGCGCTACCTCGCCGGCCTGGACCTGCACACCCTCGCCCGTCCCCTGGTGCACCGGCTGGCCGAGGAGGAGGGCGAGAGCGTCAACCTGTCGGTCCTGGAGGACCTCGACGCGATCTCCATCCACGTCGTGCAGGGCACCCGCAACCTGCAGCTCGTCTCCCGGCTGGGCCGGCGTATCCCGCTGTGGTGCAGCGCCGCCGGCAAGGCGCTGCTGATCGACCAGGACGACGCCGCGCTGCGCGCGACGCTGGCCGACGCACCCTTCACCGCGCTGACCGCGAACACGATCACCGACCTGGAGACGTTCGTGTCCCGGATGGCGACCGTCCGCGAGCAGGGCTGGGCGCTCAACGACCAGGAGAGCGAGGAGGGACTGCGGGTCGTGGCCGCGCCGGTGCGCGACCGCCACGGCCGGGTCACCGGCGCGATCAGCGTCTCCGGCCCGATCTTCCGCCTCGACGAGGCCCGGGTGACGCAGCTGGCCGCGGCGGCCCGCCGCACCGCCGACGAGCTGTCCCGGCAACTCGGGTACGGCTTCGGCGACGTGTGGGGCGACTGACCCGGTCAAAACTTCTCCTGTACGACGTCGGGGCGGACCCGTACGTGGAGCAGGGCCGGTCCGGCCAACGGCAGCACCTCGTCGAAGGCCGCCCGGGCACCCGCCTCGTCGGTGACCGTCCACGCCGGCACCCCGAGCGCGCGGGCCACGGCGGCGAGGTCGCGCTCGGGGAAGCGGGCCAACTGCGGGTCGACCCCGCGCGGGGCGAGTTTGCGGACCTCCGCGCCGTACGCGGCGTCGTCGAGGAGCACCAGCAGCACCGGTGCGCCGACCCGGGCCAGGGTGTCCAGCTCACCGAGACCGGTGAGCAGGCTGCCGTCGCCCTCGAAGGCGACCACCGGCCGCTCGGGACGGCCCACGGCGGCGCCCACCGCGAACGGCAGTCCGACGCCGATGCTGCCGAACTCCCATGGCGCGAGGAAGGACCGGTCGGTGGCGGCCGAGTCCAGCAGCAGGTTGGGCCAACCGCCGAAGTGACCGACGCCCACCACCGTGGTCCGCTCGCGCGGCAGGCGTTCGGCGCAGATCCGGATGAACGCCCGGGGATCGATCCGGCCCGGCCGGGACTCGATGTCCAGGCCCGCGAACGGATCGGCGGCCGCCAGGTCGGCGGCCAGGTCCGTGCTGCGCCAACGCGGTCGGTGCACCGGCGTCAGCACCGCCGACACCGCCTCCGCCGTCTCCCCCGCGTCGCCCAGCACCCCGGCCGACACCGGCCAGCGGGCGCCGATCGCGGCCGGGTCGACGTCCACCGCAACCAGCACCGCGTCCGGGAAGAGCGCACCGTGGTCGGCGGTCCACCGGTTGAGCCCGGCCCCGAACGTGACCACGAGGTCCGCCCCGGCCAGGGTCCGCCGGGTCAGCGGCCGGGACAGCCCGCCGGCCACCCCGAGGTCGTACGGGTGCCCACGGAACAGACCGGAGGCCATCAGCGTGGTGGCGAGCAGGGCTCCGCTGCGGTCGGCGAGGTCCCGGATC
Organism: Verrucosispora sp. SN26_14.1; assembly: GCF_004307965.1. Taxonomy (NCBI): domain Bacteria; kingdom Bacillati; phylum Actinomycetota; class Actinomycetes; order Micromonosporales; family Micromonosporaceae; genus Micromonospora; species Verrucosispora sp. SN26_14.1. Next base: position 6,299 of record NZ_SISL01000213.1, read on the forward strand.
GCGGCCGCCGCCGGTTCGGCACCCCGGCCGGCGAGCAGCACCGGGCGGTGCGCCGTGCGGAGCCGGTGAGCGAGCGCGTCGACATCGGCGGGGTCCGGTGCGAGTGGTCGTGGCGCGCGGGGCACCATCGGCGCCGGGACCGGCGGGTGCTGCGGGACCTGCGCGTCGGCCAGGTCGATCGGCACGTTCAGCACCACCGGGCCGGTCAGCTCGCGGGCGGCCCGGAACGCCAGCCCGACGTCCCGCATCGCGGTGCCGGCGGTGTGCACCGGGACGAACGTGCCCGCCGTGGCCAGCGCGTACGGCTGCTGGTCGAAGTGCTGCACGTGCAGCGGGTCGCCGGGCGGAGTGTCGCCGGCGATCAGGACCAGCGGGGTGCGGGCCTGCCGCGCGATGGTCAGCGCCGCCCCGGCGACCGCTAGTCCCGGCCCCTGGGTGACGGTGGCGACGCCGCAGCGGCCGGTGGTGCGGGCGTACCCGTCGGCCATCATCACGGCGGCGTTCTCGTTGCGGGCCGCGACGAACCGGACGCCGTGCCGCTCGACCAGGTCGGCGACCAGATACATGTTGGCGTCGCCGAGCAGACCGAAGACGGTGTCGACGCCGTGCGCCACGACGGCGTCGGCGATCGCCTCGAACACCCTCACCGCGCGTCCCCGTCGAGGTAGCCGCCGGGCGGGCGCAACGCCACGCTCAGCGCGCCGAGGAAGGAGTCGTTGGCCGCCGCGTCGAAGCGGGGACCGGCCAGCCGGGCGGCACGTTTGGTCATCGTGCGGCCGACCACCGAGGTGGCCAGCAGCCGGTCGGTGATCGCGTCCACGGCGGCGGGCAGGTCGTCGGCGGCGACCACCCGGGTGACCAGGCGCAGGTCGAGCAGTTCAGCGGGTTCGACCCGCTCGCCGAGCAGCAGCCACCGCTTGGCCAGGTCGGCGCCGACGAGGTCGGCGAGGATCGCCATGCCGCTCCAGGTCAGCGGGATGCCGTAGGTCACCTCGGGGAAGGTGAAGAACGCGCTGTCCGCAGCCACCCGCAGGTCGCTGGCGAGCCCGATGACGGCGCCCGAGCCGATGGCCGGCCCGTTGAAGGCGGCGACCGTGGTCTGGTCCAGCCGGTACCAGCGTTCGACCAGGTCGGCGGTGCGCCGCTGGACGTGCATGGTGGTCTCGGGATCGAGGTCGGCCAGCTCACGCAGGTCGGTCCCGGCGCAGAACGCCGTGCCCTCGCCGGTGAGCACCACCACCTCGACGGTGCGGTCGCGTCCGAGTTCGTGCAGCACGTCCTCGAAGCGGCCGAGCATGTCGAGGTCGAAGCTGTTGCGCCGCCGCGGTCGGTGCAGGGTCACCCGGGCCAACCGGCCGGAGCGGTGCAGCAGGACGGACTGATCAGTGGTCATGGTGACTCCGAGGTCAGGAGGGCGCGGTCGACGAGCGCGGCGGCGTGGCCGACGTACGACAGCGGGTCGAGCAGCCCGGCCAGTTCCGGGCCGGGCAGTGCGGCGGCCACCTGCGGGTCGGCGCGCAGCACCTCGACGAACGGCCGGTTCTGCTCCAGGCTGTCGCGGACGATCCGCATCACCAGGTGGTGGGCCTGCTCCCGGCCGAGCGGTTCGGCGAGGCGGAGCATGATCGCCTCGGAGAGCACCAGCCCACCGGTGAGATCGAGGTTGGCGCGCATCCGGTCCGGATCGACGCCGAGGTCACCGAAGACCTCGACCAGCCGTTCCAGGGCACCGCCGATGAGGATGAAGCACTCCGGCAGCAGTTTCCACAGCGTCATGCCGACGCCCATGTCGCGGTCGTCCTGCGCCACCATGGTCTGCATCGCCAGCGGCACCTGGGCGCGCAGCGTGCCGGCCGCGGCGATCACCGCCTCGCAGCGGATCGGGTTGCGTTTGTGCGGCATGGTGCTGCTGCCGACCTGGGTGGCGCGCTGCGGTTCGTGGGCCTCGCCGACCTCGGTGCGGCCGAGGAAATAGATCTCGCGGGCCAGTTTCTCGGCGCTGGAGGCGACCAGTCCGAGGACCATCAGGCACTCGGCGAAGCGGTCCGAGGTGGCGTGCCACGGGGTGTCGGCGACGCCGAGGCCGAGTTCGTCGGCCACGGCCCGTTCCAGGGCGAACGCCTGCGGACCGTAGCCGGCCATCGTGCCGGCGGCGCCACCCATGCTGGTCACCAGCAGGCGTTCGCGCATCTGGACCAGGCGGGTACGGTGCCGTTGCAGTTCGCTCTGCCACACCGCGCAGCGCAGGCCGAACGTGGTCGGCAGCGCCTGCTGGCCGTGGGTGCGGGCGGCCATCGGGGTGGCCCGGTGTCGCAGGGCCAGCCGGCGCAGGATGCGGACCAGTTCGTCGACCTGGCGGGAGACGATGTCCAGGCCGGCCCGGGCGCGCAACACGAACCCGGTGTCCATCACGTCCTGGGTGGTGGCGCCGAGGTGGACGTAGCGTCCGGCGTCGCCCTGGCAGGCGGCGGTCAGCGCCCGGACCAGCGGCACGAGCGGGTGCACGGTGTCGGCGGCGTCGGCGGCGAGCACCGCGGTGTCCAGCCGGTCGAGCCGGGCCGCGTCGGTGATCGCCTGGGCGGCGGCCGACGGGATGACGCCGAGGCCGGCCTGCGCACGGGCCAGGGCCGCTTCGACGTCGAGCCAGGACTGCATGAGCTGGCGGTCGTTGAAGACGCCACGCATCTCGGCGTTGCCGAAGAAGCTGGTGACGGTCAACGAGTCCAGGAAACACGAGCCGAGCTGCATCAGCGTTGCTCCTCACCGGTGAGCAGGCCGAGCGCGGCGCGCCGGTCGACCTTGCCGGACGGCAGTAACGGCAGGTCCGGCACGGTACGGATCAGCGTCGGCACCTTGTGTCGGGCCAGTCGGGCGGCGGCCGCCCCGGTGAGCCGGTCGGGGTCGGGCGTGGTGCCCGGGGCGGCGACGACGAGGGCGGCGACCTCTTCGCCCCAGCGCACTGACGGCAGGCCGAGTACGCACACCTGCGCCACGGCCGCGTCGTCGAGCAGGGCCGCCTCCACCTCGGCCGGGCTGATGTTCTCGCCGCCTCGGATGATCAGTTCCTTGACCCGGCCGGTGAGGGTGAGGATCCGGTCGGTGTCGAGCGCGCCCAGGTCGCCGGTGCGCAGCCAGCCGTCCGAGGTGATCGCGGCCTGGGTGGCGGTCGGGTCGTCGACGTACCCGGCGGTCACCGACTCGCCACGGACCAGCAGCTCACCGGCGTGGCCGGGGGGCAGTTCGGTGCGGGTGCCGGGAGTGACGACGACGGCGTCCAGGTCCGCGACGATCCGTCCGACGGTGTCGCCGGGGCTGCCGCAGCTCGCGTCGCCGGGGTCGACGCTGATCGTCGGGCCGGCCTCGGTCTGCCCGTAGATCACGGCGATACGGTCCAGGCCGAGTACCCGGCGGGTGCGGGCGAGCAGCGCCGGTGCGCAGGGCGCGCCGCCGAGGAAGCCGACCCGCAGCGACGACAGGTCGAAGCGGTCCGGTGCGGCCTCCACGGTGTCGGCGAGCATCGTGGCCATCGTCGGGACGGCCTGGAGCACGGTGCACCGGTGCCGGGCGATCTGGGTGAGCACCGGTTCGGTGCGGAAGCGGCTCACCGACACCCACAGCGCCCCGGTGACCAGGGCTAGCACGGCGCCGCTGCTGAGCCCGGCCGCGTGGGCCAGGGGCAGCGGTGAGGCGATCCGGTCGGTGGCGCCGAGTCCGGCGGCGTCGGCGGTCCACCGCGCGTTGGCGATCAGGTTGCGGGCGCTGAGCGCGACCATCTTCGGCGGGCCGGTCGAGCCGGAGGTGAACTGGATGTTCAGGGTGGCGTCCGGGTGTCCGGCGGGAGCGGGCACTGTGCCGTCGCCGATCCCGGCCAGGTTGTCGCCGAGGACGTGCCAGCCGTACGGGCGGGCGGACCCGGGCAGTACGGCGAGCGCCTGCGCGG
>NZ_SISL01000214.1:0-10166 GCF_004307965.1 Verrucosispora sp. SN26_14.1
TAAGAGACACCAGGCGAGCGACGCCGGCTGCGTTGGCGAACCTGGCGGCGGATACGGGTCGCGGCTACTGCGCCTCCGGCGGGGGCGCTCCGGCTCCAGGATGGCCGGGGCTTTGTCCGCGTCTTGCGGTCCGTGGGTGGTTGCGCGGCCATCCCGCCCGCCATCGACCCGGGCAAGCCGAGCAGACCACCGCCCGGCCCGCCAGCGTCCGAACGTGCGTCAAGGCCCGCTTGACGTGGCGGGCCGGGCGGAGGCCCGCTCCCACGGTGGGCGGGTCGACGGCGAACGGGATGGCTAAACCCGGTCAGCTGTCGCTCTGCCTTATCGAACGGCTTGCCCTATTGCGTTGAGTCTCTCGTCTACGGCTTCGGTCGCCCACCTGCCTGCCCTTTTCACGGACCGAGACCACTCTGCCGCCGCATCTGTCAACGCCTTTATTCCGGCGTACTGGGCGATTTGTGTTTCATAAAGCAGTAGCCCACTCTTGGTGACATAGAGGAGGCCTTCGTGGAAGCGATGAACTTCGGCATCCGTAGCGTCGGATCCGTATTCGTCCACAGATTCGTAGTTAGTGCGGCGTCGCATCTCGTATAGGAAGTCGATTAAGGTCGTCCGGCGCAAGCCGCTGAGTATCTCCGCTCGGCCCGCTGGAGATAGATTTTGATAGCGGCTACCGTCTTTTTTGCGACTTCGCTTGAGCCATTCATCCCGCGCAGCTTCGAGCTTCCATTTACGTGTCATTCTTAACCCTGCAGCGACGTACTCTGCCGCCTCGTGACCGGACTCCAGCAGGTTGAACCCTGTGACCGTGCACACGGCAGGTTCAAGTGAGCACGTGCTAGCAGCCTTCGGGTCGCCGCTCAGAGTCAAACGCCAAGGCCCAGCGGCTCGGCGAGCCCGCTGAGATTCGAAGTCTCTTTGCACGGCGGCGTGCGTGTCGACAGGAGCGCCTGCGACGAGAGTCATGGCCCTCGCGGCATTGAAGACGGCATAGTAAGCCTGTACGGGAAGGGTCTGCGCTGCGACACGCCGCAACACAGGGTCATCTAAGGCGTCGCCTGCTCGTGCCGCCAATTCTGTCTGCCACGCGATACGAAGTCGAGTCATTACCCTCGATGTAAGTTCTCGGCCTCCACGAACAGGTGTGGCCGCAACCCGACGGGCCTCGCTCTCCAGTAGCGTGAATCCTGGTTCGCGGCAACTGTTCGCGTACTGTTCGACGCCTGCAAGGACATTTGCCACAGCGATGAACCTCGCCGTGCTTTCGGTTAGTGGCTCGGATACGGGAAAGAATATCGGCATGATGCCCCTTGAGCATCGCAGCAGCAGCGAAAGCGGGAGAATCGCGGACCTAGAGCTACGGCAGCAGTGAGATGTCGCCAGGTTGGGGCATGCCGATTTTGCAGCGCCTCGATGCTCTACGCGGCTTGGTGCTCCCGAGCGCCGGCCCACCACACATCAGTCATTATCCGACGATCCTGTCCTCGTCCGGGGGATCTTAGGTGTAAGAACATAGCCGGTAGCTGCCAGTCGTTTAAGAGCACGGACGTGTCTCGCCTTGTCCTCCGCCCTCCAGTTGTCCGGCGTCTGCATGTTGCGGCGGGCAAGGAACTCCCAATCCACAATGAGGTTCTCGCTTCGGTCGGCGATGTAGTCTCCGACGAGCAACTGGAGAGCTTGCAGGTGTTGGCTCGCGTCGTTCTTGATCATTTGACCAGCTACCGCAGCCATCGCCAACGCCAGGTCTACCGCCTGGACCTCGTCCAAGCCGAAGACTTCACCCCAGAATTCCGCAGACGACGGCCGATTCACGCCGTCTTCGTAGGTGCTAGACGTCTTGCCCGCCACTACGGCCCAGTTAGCGTGCACCGCCCCGGTGCTTCGTCCCTGGCGCAGCAGCTTCTCAGCTTGCCGTGAGTTCCGCTTGAGAGCCTTTACGATGTCGCTGTTTCGTGTGACTAGCCCGCTCTTGAGGACGTACAGGTGGTGGTCCCCGGTAAGAGGGTCGAACCTCTGGAGGTCGATGCCCTCCGCAGCCGACTTCTGGGCATCGGGACTTCCGTCGCTGGCCAACGCCTCCAGTGCCCAACCTCCAGCAGTGACGAAGTTGCGGCTGTCGTAGTCCTCCACCAGCCGTCGCGCGGCATCGGGCGCGGCCAGCCCGTCCAGTTGGATCCTCCGGATGAACGGGTTAATCCGTTTGATGATGAGGTTCCTGTAGTCGGGCACCGACTCACGGATGACGCGGGTGTACCAGTAGTGGAACGCCTCTGCGAACCCTCTTACTCCAGCGACAAGGTGAGCGTCATCGGGACCGGTGCCCGTAGGAACGCCGGCAAGCTCTCGTACAGCAGCGACAATTTCAGCCGACTCAGGCGGTATCGTCGACCTTTGCTCTTGCGTCAACAGGCGTCTCCACGTCGTACGCGGCCCACACGTGGTCCGGGCGAATCGGAACGTGAAGATGGTAGCCGTTGGCCAGCGTCCAGCCATGCGTGCCAGGTCTGCGGTTGGCCGAACTTTGGCGCCAAGCCGGAACCGGTGGTTCATCCTCCCGCTCCCCGGAAGCGAACCGAAGGAGCTGCGCCCCAAGTGCTTTGCCGAGCAGCGGTGGTACGGCGTTGCCAACCTGCTGGTACTGACTGCGGAAGCCACCGACGAACTCGGTACCTGCCGGGAAGCTTTGAGCGGCGGCGCATTCGTTGACTGACAGGCACCGAAGCTCGTCGGGATGGATCAGGGCGGTGCTTGAGTGGTCTGGCATCCCGAGGATTGTTGGCGCAGGTGAATCCCACGACAGCCGCCGCCACCACCCGCTCTTGCCGCCGGTGGCGTGGTACGCGCGTCCCATCGTCTCGCGCTGGAGAGCATCAGGGAGACTTCGCCAGTTGCCTCCTGGGGGGATGTGACGGTAGACGGCCTTCTTCCGCTCGCTGATTGGCATGACGGGCCCGAGATCATCGATCCCTTGGAGCGCCTCCCGGAGAGACTTGAACGGCTGTTCCGGGGTGCCGAAGGTCGGCCGGGGCAGCCAGCACGGGACGGTGCCCTTGGCTGCGATTAGGACGCACCGTTGGCGCATCTGCGGAACGCCGTAGTCAGCTGCCTCGGCGACTCCCCAGCTCAGGGCATAGCCGCGAAGTCGAAGTTGGTCGAGCAGCCACTTGAGGAAGGAGCCCTTCCGCTCCTCCAGTGGCGCGTCCATCGGCCACCGCGGCCCCCGCTCAACCAAAGGGCGGTGCTGGAGTGCCGCTGACAGCATGCCGTCAACGTTCTCGATCAAGAGGAACTGCGGATCGAAGGCATCAACCCAAGTGAGGTAGGCGGGGAAAAGAGTGGTTGCTCGCGCGTCGGACAGTCCCTGCCGACGGCCGGACGTGGTGAAGGGCTGGCATGGGGGACCGCCTGCTAGGAGAGGAAGCTCTCCCAGCTTGAAGCCGAGATCGTTACGGAGCTGGACGGGGTCGATGTCTTCGAGTCGGCGATCAAGAACCAATGTCGGCAGCTCACGGTTCTTTGCCTGCCTCTGGAGGGTGCCCACGCAGTCAGCGTCCATCTCGACCTGGGCGACGATGTTCCAGCCTGCCCACTCAAGCCCAAGATCGAGCCCGCCCGCTCCTGAGAACAGAGAGACCACGTCGCGACCTGGTTGCGGTCCCCGGCTCATGAACTCGGTCCCTTCGTCTGGCTGGCGCAGGGTGGTGGACACAAGGTCTGCGCAAGTCCCATCCTTGCGAGGGATGTGACCTTGATACAAGGTATCTGGTGAGCCAGGTCGCTATGAAGGAGGCGCGCATGCCTCGATCGACCAACGGATCCAGCAAGGTGTGGATCCTCATCAGGCAGCGAGGCAGCAAAGAGGCAGCAGGAACATCGACGCGGGCCGACCCCGAACGAGAACCGACGATGCCCGGCACCTGCTCGTCGACGCGGGCCGCTACCAGATGGCAGCGGCCGACAGCTTGAGACCGCATCCCCCCGACGGGGGTCGTCCCTTTCCCCTTCCGTCGCAGGCCCAGGTAGAGCCTCTCTCCCGAATCGGCCAGCCCTGCGGCACCGCCGGATGCCGCCGATCGCGCTCACGCGTTGCTGGCCTCGCCGGGCCGGTCCCCGCAGGAGATCGCCGGCACGGTGTCCAGGGCGGAGGCCCTGATCGCGGAGGTCCGTCGGGCCACCGACCGGTTGCGGGAGGACCGTCCGGGCTAGCCGATCACCGCGCGGCCGGGCGTACGGACCGGCTCGAAACAGGCCAGCGCCCAGCCGCGTCGGTCGGTGACCACCCAGGGGTGCCCGACGTACGTGTGCTGCCGGTACGACGTGTTCGGTTGCAGGACTCGGTACTGCCTGCGGTTGCCGTGGTGGTCCAGCCAGTGCACGGTCACCGTGCGGTTGGTGGAGTTGACGAACTCGATGCTGGTCTCGGGGCCGCCGTTGACCGAGCGCAGCCATCGTTCGTGTCCGCCGGGCAGCGGGGCGAGGCGCTGCGGTTGCGGCTCGGGCGGCCGGGTGGTCGGTGCGGGGCTCGCCGGGCGGCTGGGTGCGGACGTCGGTCGGCTGCTCGGCGTACCCGGGGTGCGGGGTGGGTCGGTCCGTGGGGCCGACGACGACGGCGACCGGGTCGGTGCGGACGCCGTGGTGGGCGGCAGCGGGCGGGTGGAGGAGACTCCGCCGACGGAGGACGAGGCCGACGGGGTGGCCGTGCCGTCCGAGGCGGGGCGCTGCGAGGTGCCGGCCGGCGCGGGCGGCGGTGCTACCCAGCCGGTGGGTCTCTCCGGAGCGGCGGTCGGCGGAGCGTCCGGCGTGGGCCAGAACAGGGTGAGCATCAGGCCCAGTACGCCGGTGGCGACCCCGGCCAGCAGGAGCCGGTGGCTCACCCGGCCAGTGCCGTGGTGTGCCGGCTCGGCGGGGCCGACGACGGGTGCGGACGCGACGGTCAGCGGTGTCCACGGATCGCCGTCGCGGGTGACTGGTGCGGCCGGCAGGGCGAGCCGTGTCGGGTGCGCGGGCAACTCCGGTCGGCTGGGTGGCGCGGGGTGGGAACGCGGGTCGAACAGCCAGGGGCCGACCCGGAGTCTCGGCTCGACACGGGGATGCTCGTGATCTGGCGACTGCTTCATGACCTCGATCCAGCGAGGGATGCCGTTCCGCCGACGGCGCAGACCGTCGATTATGCGCGCTCTCCATGTCGTCCCGCTATGGCCGATCGAAGGCGATTTGAACGCGATGTTCGATCGCCCATGTAGCAGATCAACTTCGATCGCGGGCGTTGTCCACAGGGGACCTAGTTATCCACAGGCGGGTCGCGCGGGGCGGCGCCGGAGGTGGTGCGGCGGAAGGGTTCGGCACAGCGAACCCCTGCCGACCGTTGGAGGCCACGATGCCCGCCCGTACCTCCGTCCCGCCGCACCCGCCTCCGCCCCTGGTCGTGACCGGGGACGGTGACCTGCTCGACGACCTGCTGCGGCTCGCCGCCGCCGGAGGTGTCGAGGTGGAGGTGGCCGCCGACCCGGCGGCCGCCCGGACCCGCTGGCGGTCCGCCCCGCTGGTGATCATCGGCAGCGATCAGGCGCAGCCCTGCCTGCGGGCCCGGTTGCCCCGGCGTGCACGGTTGGTCCTGGTGGGCCGCGACGGTGACGTCGAGTCGAGCTGGCAGGTCGCGGACCTGCTCGGCGTGGAGCACGTCGCGGTGTTGCCGGCCGCCGAGCCGTGGCTGGTCGACCGCTTCGCCGAGAGTGGTGTCGGGGATGTGCCGGGCGGCCGGGTGGTCGCCGTCCTGGGCGGCCGGGGTGGGGCCGGGGCCAGCATCCTGGCCGGTGGGCTCGCGGTCACCGCCGCCCGTACCCGGCTGCGAACCCTGCTGCTCGACGCCGATCCGCTCGGCGGCGGCCTCGACCTGGTGCTGGGCTGGGAGCAGTTGGAGGGCCTCCGGTGGCCGGCGCTGACCGGGGCGGACGGCCGGGTGGACGCCCCCGCCCTGGTGCGGGCGCTGCCCAGCCGGGGCGATCTGGTGGTCCTCTCCTGGGATCGCGGTGACCTGGTCGCGGTGCCGGCCGAGGCGATGGCGGCCACGCTGGACGCGGCCCGACGCGGCCGGGACTTCGTCGTGGTCGACCTGCCCCGGTATCTCGACGACGCGGCGGTCACCGCGCTCCAGGCCGCCGACCGGGTCTTCGTGGTCGTGCCTGCGGAGCTGCGGGCGACCGCTGCGGCGGCGCGGGTGGTGGCGATGGCGGGTCCGCACTGCCACGACCTGTCAGTCGTCGTGCGCGGTCCGGCCCCCGGCCGGTTGCGGGCAGCGGAGCTGGCCAAGGCACTCGGGCTGCCGCTCGCCGGCAGCCTGCGGCCGGAGCCGGGCCTGTGCCGTGGCCTGGAGCGGGGCGAGGCTCCGGCGGCCACCGGGCGCGGCCCGCTGGCCGACCTCTGCCAGCGGATCGTCACCGACTTGACCGGCCGGAGCGCCCCGGCGGGTGCGGCGTGAGCGGGGAGAGCCTCGCCGCCCGGGTACGCCAACGGATCGCCGCCGCCACCACGCCCGTCACGCCGGCCGCGATCGTCTCCGCGGTACGCGCCGAACCCGACGCCGCCGTGCTCGGGGACACCGCCCTGCTGCGGATGGCCGACCGGGTACGCGACGACCTGGTGGGCGCCGGGCCACTCGCCCCGCTGCTCGCCGACCCGGAGGTGACAGACGTGCTGGTGAACGGCGTACGAGTGTGGGTCGACCGAGGTCAGGGGCTGCACCAGGTCCCGGTGCCGGTGGGCACCGTGGACGACGTACGCCGGCTGGCGCAGCGGCTCGCCTCCGGAGCCGGACGCCGGCTCGACGACGGTGCGCCGTGTGTCGACGCCCGGCTGTCCGACGGCACCCGGATGCACGCCGTGCTGCCACCGGTGGCGACCGACGGGCCCTACCTGTCGTTGCGGACCTTCCGGCAGCGGCCGTTCACCCTGGACGAGCTGGTCGAGCAGGGTGCGGTGGCCCGGCCGGTCGCGCCGATACTCGCCGCCGTGGTGGCGGCCCGCCTCGCGTACCTGGTGATCGGCGGCACCGGCTCCGGCAAGACGACCCTGTTGAACACGCTGCTCTCGCTGGTGCCGGGCACCGAGCGGATCGTGCTGGTCGAGGACGCCGCCGAGCTTCGGCCGGTGCACCCGCACGTGGTGGGGTTGCAGGCCCGTACGGCCAACGTGGAGGGCTCCGGCGCGGTCGGTCTGAGCGAGCTGGTCCGGCAGGCGCTGCGGATGCGGCCCGACCGGCTGGTCGTCGGCGAGTGTCGGGGCGGCGAGGTGGTGGACCTGCTCGCCGCACTCAACACGGGTCACGACGGTGGCGCGGGAACACTGCACGCCAACGCCCCGTCGGACGTACCCGCCCGGTTGGAGGCGTTGGGGCTGCTCGGCGGACTGCCCCGTCCGGCGTTGCACGCCCAGGTGGCGGCGGCCCTCCAGGTGGTGTTCCAGATTCGCCGTACGCCGCAGGGGCGGCTGCTGGAGTCGGTCTGCCTGCTCCTGCCGGAGGGGCCGGAACGGCTTGTCACTGCGGTGCCCGCCTGGATCCGGGGTCGTGGGCTCGGGTTCGCGGGGCGGGCGCTCGGCACCATGATCAAGAATCGGGACGTCGCGGTGCCGCCGATCCTGTCCGAGCCGTGGCCCGGGTCGGCGGGGCCGGCATGAGCGGTGGATACCTGTGGGTGGCCGGGATACTGCTCGGGCTCGGTGTGGTCGCGATCCGGCCGGTGCGTACCCGGATGTTCCCGGGCCGATCGCGCGACAGGTGGGCCGACGACCCGCTGATCGACTGGGTGGCCACACTACGGTCGGTGGGCGAGCCGGCCCCGCTGAGCGACACGTCCTGTGTGGTCCCGCCGCCGGCTTCCCTGCGACCTGCGACGACGCGTCCCAACCCACCGAACTCGGTCGTGGCGTCCCGCCCGCCCGGCCGCAGTGACAGGCGCCGACCGATCCGCGCCGACAGCACGCCGTCACCACCACCGGCAACGCGACCGGGCGATGCGTCGCTCCTGGTCGGGTGGCCGGTCGACGCGACGGCGGACCGGGACGACGGATCCGCACCGGCGGCGGAGACGACACCCATCCCGCACCGGATGGGTCCGACCGGCGAGGGGCGGGAGGGCCGCAGGCGGCACCCGCCGCGCGCTCGCCTGGCCGGGATGTCGTACCCACGGGTCCTCCTACTGACCGTGCTGCTCGGCACGACGGTGGGTGGTCTGCTCGGCGGTCCGGTGGCGGCGGTCGCGGTGGCCGGTTACGGCGCCGTGGGCGTACGGGCCCTGCTGCGGCACCGCGCCACGGCCCAGCAGGCACAGGCGCAGCGGGAGCGGTTGGACCAGCTCTGCGCCCTTGCCGCCGACCTTCGGGCCGGGCTGCCGGTCCCGGTGGCCGTGGCGGCGCTGCGCCCCACCGGCCCGGTTCGGGTCGGCATCACCACAGGGCGGGCGACAAGCGACGGCACGAGCGGTGCCGAGGGCCGGGCCACGGGGGGAGTGGATCTCCTCGACGATCGACCGGGACGGCTGGCCCAGGCAGCGGTGCGGTTGGCCGACCGGACCGGCGCGCCGCTGGCCGAGCTGGTCGAGCGGATCGAGGCCGACGCCCGGTCGACGGACCGGGGACTGGCTGCGGCGGCGGCCCAGGCAGCCGGGGCCCGCGCCACCGCCTGGCTGCTTGCCGCCCTGCCGGTCGGTGGCATCGCTCTCGGCTACGGCATCGGGGTCGACCCGCTCCAGGTGCTGCTGCACACCCCGATAGGTGGTGCCTGTGCGGTCGCGGCCGTCGTGCTCCAGGCGGTCGGACTGCTCTGGGCGGACCGTCTCGGCGCCACGCCGGCCGGAGCAGGCTGATGCCCCGGCCGATCGCTGCCGCCCTGACCGGCAGGACGTCGGACCTCGCCCACAGCACGCTCGACACGGCTCACCGCACGCACGACCGCGATGCCGGCCTGGTCGCCCTGACCGGTAGGACGTGGGAGCTTGCCGACAGCACGCTGGTGGCGGCGGTGCTGGTCGGTGTCGTCCTGGTCGCCGTGGTCCTGGTCGGCCGGCATCGACCTCGGCGGCGGTTGCGCCGGTTGGCCGGCGCGAGCCCGTCCACTGCCGTCCACCGTCGTCGTGGCGCCGACCGTCCGGGCGGACCTGTGGGCGCTGTGGGCTCGTCGAGGTCCGATGTGCAGGTGAGGACGGGGCCAGCAGCCGCCGGTGCCGCATCCGGCCGTCGGGTGGACCGGGTGCGACTCATGGCCGGACTGGCGGGTGTGGCCGTGGCCGTCGTGGTCGGGGGATGGCCGGGCCTGGTGGCGGCGTTACCCACCGCGCTCCTGCTGGATCGCTTGCTCCGGCGGATCGAGCCGCCGGCGGACCGGAACCGGCGACTGCGGGCCGTCGCCGATCTTCCGCTCGCCGCCGACCTGCTCGCCGCCGCGCTCCGGGCGGGCGCTCCGGTGGAACGCTCGGTGCTCGCGGTGGCGGACGCGCTGGGTGGTCCGCTCGCCGACCGGCTCGGCCGGGTCGGCCGCACGCTGCAACTCGGCGGTGGGCCGCAGGAAGCCTGGGCACACCTGGCGACGGTGCCGGGTGCCGAGCGGGTCGGTGCCGCCGCGATCCGCTCGGCCAGCAGCGGGGCCGCGCTGGCCGGTGCCCTCACCCGGCTCGCCGACGACCTGCGCGCCGACCGGGCCATCGCGATCGAGTCGGCGGCTCGCCGCGCGGGCGTCCTGATCGTGCTGCCCCTCGGCCTCTGCTTCCTGCCCGCCTTCATTCTCGCCGGTCTGGTGCCGGTGATCGTCGCCGTGCTCGGCGACGTGCTGTGAACACATCGAGAAGGGACGAACACGTGCGCAGAATCCTCGCCCGCCTTCGCGGGGACGCCGGGATGAACACCGCCGAGTACGCCGTCGGCACGCTCGCCGCAGTGGCCTTCGGAGGTGTCCTGCTGAAGGTGCTGACCTCCGACAGCGTGCAGTCCGCGTTGACCGCCGTCATCGACCGGGCCCTGAAGTGACCGGGCGCCGGCCGGCCGGTCGTGACCGGGGGTCCTTCACCGCCGAGATGGCGGCCGGTCTGCCGGCGCTGGTGCTACTCCTGCTGGTCGGGCTGACCGCGGTCAACGCGGTCAGCACCAGGGCGGCCTGCCTGGACGCGGCCCGGGAG
>NZ_SISL01000215.1:0-10015 GCF_004307965.1 Verrucosispora sp. SN26_14.1
GAGTTGCCGTCGGCGGCGCGGGGGCCGGCGGCGCGGGAGGCGTGGGCGGCTGGTAGCCACCGTTGTCCAGCAGCGCGTACCGCGACTCCACCGGCGGTGCGGCGTGTCGGTAGCCGTTGTCCAGCAACGTGTACCGCGACTCCCCCGGATCGGCACCACGCTGGTCGGGACGGCGCGGATCGGCACCCCTCTGGTCCGGACGGCGCGGTTCGGGACGGCGCTGGTCGGGGCGACGCTGGTCGGGCGGCGGCGGATACCCCGGGTCGCCCGGATAGCCGGGTTCGACCGGAGGGCCGGACTGTCCCGGGTACGTCGGCGCGGGACGCGGCGGCTCGACCCGGTAGCTCGCCTCGGCCCGGTAACCGGGCTCGCCACCGTACGGCTGCCGGTTCGGCGGCGGAGGGCCGACCGGCGGTGGCCCCATCGGCGGTGGCCCCATCGGCGGGGGTCCGACCGGCGGGGGTCCGACCGGCGCGACCCGCCCGGAGTAGCCGGGACCGGGGCCGCGACGCGGCAACGGCTCGGTCGAAGGTGATGGTTCCTCGTCGGTGTGCCGCTCGGCGGCCTGGTCACTGCCGCGACCGCCCAGGCGGGCTCGATCCAGCAGCGCCCGCCAACGCGGTGCCGGTTCGGCGGGACGTCCCCAACCGGTCTCGCTGCCGTCCACGGCTCGCCCTCCCCGCGCTTTGGTTTCCGTCTGACAGGCTACGAACGAAACCTTATTCAGGCCACACCGGGCGACGTACCGATGTGTCCGCAACCGTCACGGTGTCGGGCTCGCTTCGCTCTCCTCGGCGCTGTCCACCGAGGTGGAGGGCGTCTCGCGGGGGATGACGGGCGGTGCCGACGAGGAAACCGCCGGTGATGGTGACGAATCCGTCACCTGCGGCGAAGCCGACGGGTCGCGCTCCGGAGTCGAGGGCGGCACGGGCGAGCCCGTCGCGGCGGTCGGCATCGGGGAGGCGGTGTGACCGTGGTCGATCGGGGGGCGGACCACGTCCTGCTGCTCGGGCAGCGGCGGGGTGAAGACGGTGCGCTCCAACCGCCGTACCTCCGGGGCCGGGTCGACCACCCGCACACCCAGCCGGGTCGCCACGCCGCGCAACTGCGCCGGTGCGGCCCGCACCACCAGGGCGTAGAGGCAGGCGCAGCCGGACCGGTACGCGGTGGCCTCCGCCGCCGCCACCTGCGCGCCGCTCTCGTAGAGCTCGCGCAACTCGCGCTGCTGCGGACCACCGCCACCGAGCGCGGCGGCCCGGGTGCGGTAGTCGGTCGCCTCCCGCTCCTTGCGCTCGGCAAGCCGGGTCATCCCGGCGGTCACGTCCTCCGGCAGCCGTTGGGCGGGGATCCGGACGATCTCGGTCTGCCGGTCCGGCAACGGCACCCGGCCGAAGACCACCGCCACGCCGATGTCACCGACGACCGCCGCGAGCGACTCCGGGGTGCGGTACTCGGTCAACGAGACCAGCGCGTACGTGCCGTCGGCGAGGGACGTGCCGGCCAGCGCGGCCAGGTCCGCGGCGGCGGTGCGCTCGTATCCGGGGATGGAGTCGCCGTCGGAGACCCCCACCCGGGTCACCTCGCCGACGGTGCGGTCCGGCACCGGCGGCCCGTTGGTGGCGAGCACGGCGGTGGTCAGCACGGCGGCGCAGGACAGCACCGCCACCCATCCGAGCAGCGGGACCCGGGTCGGTCCCTGGCCGAGTCGGGTCACCGCGGCGGCGAGACGGGGCAGCAGCCGCTGGTCCAACTGCCGCAGCAGGTCGCCGGCACGCACGGGCAGCCCCCTCGTCGGATCGGTCTCCACGGGTGGGGCGCGTCAGTCGCGGAGGATTTCCAGCGCACGTCCCAGGTCGTCAGGGTAGTCGCTGACGAAGCGGACCTCGTCCCCCGTACGGGGGTGCTGGAAGCTCAACTCTCTGGCGTGCAACCACTGCCGATCCAGTTTGAGCCGGGCGGCGAGCGTCGGGTCCGCACCGTACGTCAGGTCACCCACGCAGGGGTGCCGCATGGTGGAGAAGTGCACCCGGATCTGGTGGGTGCGACCGGTCTCCAGCCGGACGTCGACCAGGCTGGCCGCGGGGAACGCCTCGATGGTGTCGTAGTGGGTGATGCTGGGCTTGCCGCCGGAGACCACCGCCCAGCGGTAGTCGTGGTGCGGGTGCCGGTCGATCGGCGCGTCCACGGTGCCGCGCAGCGGGTCCAGGTGACCCTGCACCACCGCGTGGTACCGCTTCTCCACCTCGCGGTACTTGAAGGCCCGCTTCAACACGCTGTACGCCTGCTCGCTCTTGGCCACCACCATCACGCCGGTGGTGCCGACGTCGAGCCGGTGCACCACGCCCTGGCGCTCGGCCGCGCCGCTGGTGGCGATGGTGTGCCCGATCGCGGCCAGCCCGCCGATCACCGTCGGGCCGCTCCACCCGGGGCTCGGGTGCGCCGCCACGCCGACCGGCTTGTCCACCACCACGATGTCGTCGTCGGCGTGGACCACCCGCAGGCCCGGAACCGCCTGCGGCACCACCACCGGCGCGCTGGCCGGCGGCGGCAGCGTCACCTCCAGCCAGGCGCCCGCCCGCACCTTGTGCGAGTTGGGCCGCACCGCACCGTCGACCAGTGCCGCGCCGTCGTCGACCAGCGCGGCGGCGGCGGTACGGGAGAGACCGAACAGCCGGGCCACGGCCTGGTCCAGCCGCATCCCGTCGAGGCCGTCGGGGACGGGCAGACTGCGGTGGTCGCCGCCGGCGGCGAAGGTGGCCGTCATGCCCGCTCCCGCCGTCCGTCGTCGGTCGTCCCGGCACGGGGACCCGGACCGGTCTCGGCGCCGTCGCCGGTGGGCGTCGCGTCGTCGTCCCCGGGCGTCGTGGCGGGCCGTTCCTCGCCGACGGCCCGGGTGCCGTCACGCTGTCGGCCGGTGAACTCCAGGCCGACCGCGAGCACGACACCGCAGACCAGGGCGCTGTCCGCGATATTGAAGATCGGAAAGACCCGGCCGTACGGGTCGAAGACGCTGATCATGTCGACCACGTGCCCGACGAACCAGCCCGGTGCGCGGAAGATCCGGTCGATCAGGTTACCGGTGACGCCGCCGACCACCAGGCCGAGCGAGATCGCCCACGGCACCGAGCGCAGCGTCCGCGCCATCCAGGCGATCCAGCCCAGGACACCGAGGGCGATCACCGGGAAGATGAAGGTGTAGTCCGAGCCCATGCTCCAGGCGGCCCCGCTGTTGCGGGTCAGCGAGAAGTACAGCGCGCCGCCGAGCAGGCGTACCGGCTCCCGGTCGCTCAGCTCCTGCAGGGCCAGGTGCTTGGTGAACAGGTCGACCGCCACCGCGAACAACGCGAGGCTGACCAGGATCGTGACCGGCCGGCGCCGCGACTTCGTGGCGGTGCCCGGCGCGGCGGTGCCGGGTCCCGCGGGCGGTGCTGCGCTCATTCGCTCCCCATCGACGATCGCGGCGGTGCTGTCGCACCGCCGCGCACCAGTGCCGGGGAGACAGCCGTCAGCGCCGCTCCTCCAGCTGCTTGCAGGTCACGCAGAGAGTGGCCGACGGGAACGCGGCGAGGCGCTCCACCGGGATGGGGTTGCCGCACCGCGCGCACCAGCCGTAACCACCCTCGTCGAGCCGCTCCAGCGCGCGCTCGACCTGCGTGATCCGTTCCAGGATGCTGTTGGCGAGGGAGATCTCCTGCTCCCGCTCAAGCGTCTTGGTCCCGGTGTCGGCCTGGTCGTCCCCGGCCGAGTCGGTCAGCCGGTCGCGCTGCAGCTCGGTGATCTCGCTCAGCGTCTGATCGTACTCGGCGCGCAACTCGTCATGACGGGCCGCCAGCGCGGCACGGATCTTCTCGGTCTCCGCGGCACTGCGGGTGGACTTCGGCGCCGGCTTACGGCCCGCGGTCCTGGTGTCGGCTGGCTTGGCCATAGTCGCTCCCTCGGCCACGGAGCCACGGGAAATCCGTGGCACCTGAACAGGGGCCGCCGACATCGGCTGCCCCAGGTACAAAACGGGCGCGCGGCGACCTGGCCGCGCACTCCGGAGGTTGGCAAGGATACGGAACGTACAGGCGTCCGACAATCTGCCGCACCGAATCGCCCCATCCGCCCCGTTTCATGCCATTACCGGGGCAGGGGGAACGCTAGCAGATCGCGACCACGTCGCCGGCCGGTTCGCCGTCCCCGTACCCCCGGATCCGGCGTCCGCGCGCGGCGGGTGCCGGTCAGCCGGGCGGGCCCACGCCGTCGCGCAACCGGGACAACCGCGACACCGGATCCGGCCCGTCGGCGGCGACCAGGAAGAGTTTGTCGCGGCTGGCCGCACCGGTCCGCAGCGACACGGCCGCCGGGCGGACACCGAGCGCCTCGGCCAACGCGCGACGCGCCGCCTCGGTGGCCCGTCCGTCCACGGCCCGGGCGTTGACGGCGATCACCAGAGCGGGACCGTGCGGACCGTCGAACCGGCCACCCACCCGGGCCCGGGACGCCCCCGGCTTCACCCGTACGGCGACGGTGAGCACCTCGGCCACGGCTCAGCGGCGGCCGGACTCGGAGAGCAGGACGGTGCCGGGGGCGCAGAGCCCACACGGCGTGAAGCCGAGTTCGGCCGCCTCGGCGGCGGGCAGCGGCTCGTGGTCGCGCCCGACCAGGTGCACGCACTCGGCAAGGTGATAGCGGGGTCGACCGTCGACCACCCGGACCTCGTCCGGGAGCCGGGCCAGCCGTGCGGCCTGCTCCGGCGTGATCTCCTGGGCGGCCGGCTCGTCGTCGTACCCGTCGACCACCGCGCCCTCGACCGGCGCCTCCGCCTCGACCGTCACCGGCGAACCGGGTGGTTGCCGCCACCCGGAGTCGCCGGTGTCGACGGTCGGCGGGACGTGCTGCGTCGGGATGCCCGACGGGCTTTCCTGGACGGTCGGCCCGGTGGCGTCCTCCGTCGCCCGCTCACCACGGGCCGCCGCGCGACCGGTGGCGGCCTGACGGGCGCCGGTGACCAGGGCCACGGCGGCCAGCAGGCTGGCGCCGATCGAGACGACCAGCAACGGGCTGGAGCCGCCGGCCAGACCGAGCACCAGCAGCACCACGGCGACGAGGATGAGCGCGAGACTGATGATTATCACCGCTCACCCCCGTCGCGTCGTACCGATGAGGCAGGGCGGGCGACCGCCGTGTCGACGGCGGTCACCGGCCCGATTCAGCGACCGGCCTCGAGAGCGCCGGAGCGACCGCCGCCGTAGGAACCGGCGAGCCCGGCGGCGGCCAGGCCGTTGCCGGCGGCCCGGGTGCCGTCCCCACGGGTCATCTCGGCCTCCAGGCCCTGCCCACGACCGTCGAGGTCACGCAGCTGGCTCTCCAGGTACGCCTTGAGCCGGGTGCGGTACTCGCGCTCGAACTGCTTGAGCTCCTCGATGTGCTTCTGCAGCGCGGTGCGCTTGGCGTCCAGGCCGCCCATGGCCTCCTGGTGCCGCTGGCGGGCGTCCCGCTCCAGCGCGTCGGCCTTGGCCCGCGCCTCACGGGTGACCTCCTCGGCCTTGGAACGGGCCTCGGAGAGCAGCTGGTCGGCCTCGCGGCGCGCGTCGGAGACGTGGTCGTCCGCCGTGCGCTGGGCCATCATCAGCACCCGCAGCGCCTGCTGCTCGCCGTCGCCACCCGGCACCGCACCACCGGCGGAGCGGGTCTGCTCCAGCTCGGCCTGCATCGCGCGGGCGGCCTGCTCGGCGGCGGCCTTGTCCCGCTGCACGCGGTCGAGCTGCGCCTTGACGTCGTTGAGCTCGGCGGCGAGGCGGGCATCGCCACCGGGGCCGGCCGGGGCACCGCCCCGACCGCCGCGCTCCACCTGGGCGCGCAGCTCGTTGTTCTCTTCGATCAGACGGGCGAGTTCGCGCTCGACCTCGTCCAGGAAGGCGTCGACCTCCTCCTCGTCGTAGCCCCGCTTGCCGATCGGCGGCTTCTTGAAGGCGACGTTATGGACGTCGGCCGGGGTCAGCGGCATCGAAACTCCTCGGGTCAGTTGCGGCCGCGATAGCGCGTCGGTCATCAGGCGGTCCTGATGATCGCCGGCTCTAACACAAACCTCATCAGCACGAACAGGATAACCAGGAGCACAAGGGAGGCCAGGTCGATGCTCACGGTACCAATTCGCAGCGGAGGGATCACACGCCTCAACGCCCAGAGCGGGGGATCAGTGACGCTCCACACGGATTCAAGTCCGGCCGATGCTCCGCGACCAGGTTGCCAACGCCGCCCGTACTGCAGGACGGCGCTCAACACGAAACGGGCCAAAAGAACGATCAGAAAGACATACGTGATCAGGTAGAGAACCTGTAGCAAGATCGACAACACGGCTTGTGGCGTCCCTCGGGTCGGGCGGGTCAACTCAGGCTGAAGAACCCACCCTCAGCGATCTTGGCCTTGTCCTCCGCGGTGACCTGGACGTTGGCCGGCGAGAGTAGGAACACCCGGTTGGTCACGCGCTCGATCGTACCGCGCAGCCCGAACGCCAACCCGGCGGCGAAGTCCACCAGACGGCGGGCATCCGCCTCGTCCATCTCGGTGAGGTTGATGATCACAGGTACGCCGTCCCGGAAGTGCTCGCCGATCGTCCGCGCCTCCCGGTAGGTGGTCGGGTGCAGCGTGGTGATCTGGTAGCGCTGTTCCTCCTCGGGCATCACCCGCTCACGCGGCTGCACCTGCGGCGCCAGAGCCAGGTTGTCCCGGGTGTGGTACGCGTTCGCGCCGGACGACTCGGCGGACGCCCGGGTGATCGACCGCACGCTGGACCGCTCGACCCGCTCCGGCCGCTCCGACTCCAGCCGCTCGGAGTCACCGAGGCGACCTCCGGCACGCTCGCTCAGCCGCCCCCGGTCGCCGAGTCGCGGCCGGGGCGCGGGCGCCTCCTCCACCTCGTCGTCGTCATCGTCGGCGAACTCCTCGGCGTACCGGCTCTGCCGGTACCGCGACTCGCGATAGCCACCCTTGTCGTAACCACCGTCGTCGTAGGCCCGCTCCTCGTCCTCTTCGACCAGTCCGAGCCAGACCCCCGCCTTGCGCAGTGCACCCATCCCCGCGCCCTTCCCGTCCGCCGTGCGGCACACGCCCCCGCCGTGTCGCCTGTCGCGAGTGGGCCGTTCCTGCCCACTGGACCGGAACGGCAATCCTCCGACGCGCAATTCGCGTTGCACGTCACGCCCCCCGTGGCGAGGAAGGCCGTTCCCGCAAACAACACTGATGTAATTTGCTTCCCTCGCGGCCAGGCTACCGCAGCGTGGGACGCATTCCGAGCAACGCGCTCCCGACGCGGACATGTGTCGCGCCGTGGCCGATCGCCGCCTCCAGGTCGCCGCTCATGCCCGCCGAGAGCACCGTGGCACCCGGATGTGTGGCGCGCACCTCCGCGGCGAGGTCGGCCAGCCGGGCGAACGCCCGCTCCGGCTCCCAGCCCAGCGGCGCCACCGCCATCAGCCCGGACAGCCGCAGACCATCGGCGGCGGCCACCGCCTCGGTGACCGGGCCGAGCCCGAGGTCCGGGTCGGCCGAGGAGGGCACCGCACCACCCCTGGACGGGTCGCCGTCGATGCTGACCTGCACCAACACCTCCAACGGCCGGTCCCGTCCGGCGGCTGCGGCGGCCACCGTGGACGCCAGCCGTACGCTGTCGACGGACTGGACCATGTCGGCGTACCGCAGCACCGACTTGACCTTGTTGCGTTGCAGCCGACCGACGAAGTGCCAGCGGGGCGCGGCGCCGGCCGCGGCGACCTCGGCGGCTTTTGGGGCCGCCTCCTGGTCGCGGTTCTCGCCCACGTCTGTCACGCCGAGCCCGGCCAGCGCGACCACGTCGGCGGCCGGGTACGTCTTGGTCACCGCGATCATCGTCACGTCGGCCCGGTCCCGGCCCGAGGCTGCGCACGCGTCGGCGATGCGGGCGCGTACCCGGGCCAGCCCGGCGGCGAGCTCGGCGCGCCGGTCGGGCCGCACCAGTGCGGGGCTGTCGGTCATCGGCGCCGCTCAGGACCCGTTCTTGAGGAAGTCGGGCACGTCGACGTCGTCGAACAGCACCCGACGCGGCGACTGCGGTGGTGCCGGCACGGCGGGCGACACGACCGGGGTGCTCGGCTGCGTCGGCTGGTTCTGGTTGGTCTTGCGCGTCGGCTCGGCCGCCTTGTACGCCGGAGTGCCACCGTCGAAGCCGGCGGCTATCACGGTCACCCGCACCTCGTCACCGAGGGCGTCGTCGATCACCGCACCGAAGATGATGTTGGCGTCCGGGTGCGCCGCGTCGGTGACCAGCTGAGCGGCGTCGTTGATCTCGAACAGCCCCAGGTCGGAGCCGCCCGCGATGGAGAGCAGCACGCCTCGCGCGCCGTCCATGCTCTGCTCCAGCAGCGGGCTGGAGATGGCCGCCTCGGCGGCCTCCACGGCGCGGTTCTCGCCGCGCGCGCTGCCGATGCCCATCAGCGCGCTGCCCGCGCCGCTCATCACGCTCTTGACGTCCGCGAAGTCCAGGTTGATCAGACCCGGCGTGGTGATCAGGTCGGTGATGCCCTGGACACCGGAGAGCAGCACCTGGTCGGCGGTGCGGAACGCGTCCATCATGCTGATGTTGCGGTCGCCGAGGGCCAGCAGCCGGTCGTTGGGGATGACGATCAGGGTGTCGCACTGGTTGCGCAGCTCGTCGATGCCGGCCTCGGCCTGCACCTGACGGCGCTTGCCCTCGAAGGAGAACGGGCGCGTCACCACGCCGATGGTCAGCGCGCCCAGCTTACGGGCGATGTTCGCCACCACCGGCGCGCCACCGGTGCCGGTGCCGCCGCCCTCGCCGCAGGTGACGAAGACCATGTCGGCGCCCTTGAGCACCTCCTCGATCTCGTCGCGGTGGTCCTCGGCGGCGTTCTTGCCGACGTCCGGGTTGGCCCCGGCGCCGAGGCCCCGGGTCAGTTCGCGACCGACGTCGAGCTTCACGTCGGCGTCGCTCATCAGCAACGCCTGCGCGTCCGTGTTGATCGCGATGAACTCGACGCCCTTGAGCCCAACCTCGATCATCCGGTTGACGGCGTTGACGCCGCCGCCCCCGATGCCGACGACCTTGATGACCGCCAGGTAGTTGTGCGGAGGTGTCATCTCCGGTCCTTTCCCCTCGAGATTGGCTGCTCCCCGACCGGCTTCGGCGTGGCCAGACCTGCGGTCGACTCGGCTGTCACCAGCGAGGTCGCGAGGCAAACCCTCACCCTCTACTAGAGGGTTACAGTTATGTCAACCACTGATCCTCTTCCGGGCAACGTAAGCGCAGCCGAGCGATGTGCCAAGGACCGTTCCGGCGTGTCGCCCGTGGAGCGGGACGCTTCACAGCCTGACCGGCCACTCACCGGAAGGTGACCACGTCCGGCGCGCTGACGTCGATCCGGTCGGCCTCCTCGCGTAGGAGCGCGGTGGCGACCCGGGCCTTGTCCGCCCCGCGTGTCGCGTCACCCCAGAACACCGTGCGGTCGTCACGCAGCAGAACACTGATCCGGGCCAGCCCCTCCACCCGGACCTCGGTCAGCTCACCACGCAACTCTGGGGTGAGCTCGCCGAGCACCGTCAGCCCCGCCCGGGTGTCCGGATCGTCCGGCCCGGCGGCGGCCAGGCGCAGCAGCGGCAGGCCGTCCGGGCGCTGCGGCACCGTCCGGAACGCCACCCCGGCCGCGTCGATCACGTCGAACTGCTGCCCGCGCGGCACCACCGCCACACCGGTCCGTTCCGTCAGCCGCACCACCAGCCCGTCCGGCCAGTCCCGGTGCACGGTGACCCGCTCCACCGGCGGCAGCGTGCCGATCCGCGCCGCCAGCTCGGTCAGGTCCACCCGGGCCAGCGGCGCGCCGTCGGGCACCGCGGCCGCGTCCCGCACCTGCACGGAGGTGACCAGCTCGGCGCCCTCCACCCGCATCTCGCGTACTCCGAACAGGCCGGTGCCGAGCAGCGTCCAGGCGACCAGACCGGCGAGGGCCAGCACGCCACCGGCCACCGCCCAGGGCAGCGC
>NZ_SISL01000216.1:0-10001 GCF_004307965.1 Verrucosispora sp. SN26_14.1
GCTCGAGTACCCCGAAGGGCCTTTCCGCTCGACTTGCATGTGTTAAGCACGCCGCCAGCGTTCGTCCTGAGCCAGGATCAAACTCTCCAACAAAAACCTATTGGAAAAGCAAACCCCAGCAACAAAAAGTTGTTGCCAAAGGAATCCCCACCAACCCGAAAGTTGGCACGGGGCATCATAAAACAATTTGGCACTGGCTTATCAAGCACCCTGTTGAGTTCTCAAAGAACAACCACACACCATCAGAACACCCACATCAGCAGGCACTCCTCCGGGGCCTTACCCGCACCCACCTCGCGGCGGGCACTTTTACTACGTTACCTTACCGTCTGGCCCGTGTCAACCGGTGTGTCCCGGTACGTCACGCTTCTGGCGGTTCGGCATCCGTGATCAGGCGCAGCGGTGACCGCTTCGCTCGATCGTCGGATTTGGCAGGCCGGCCGCTTGCGGTTTCCCGCTAGCTCGCCCGGTTCCCTGCCGGTCGTGAACATTACCCGGTCGGTTCCGCTCCGCCAAATCCGCCCCTCGGCGTCTTCGTCGGGCCCCGCCCGGACCGCGTCCACTGAGGATCACTCCGCACTGAACTCGGTACCGCCTGGTCCGGACCTCGTGGCTTTCGCCCCGTTTGCCCGTTCCGCAGCGGCAGAGAGAAAGTTACGCGTCCGCAGGTTTGATCGTCAAATCCGGGGGAAGCGGTCCCCGTCACACTTCGGTGCCCGTGAACGCTTCGCCGGTCCGAAGTGGCCTGTTCCTCCAGGTCAACACGCAGCGACGCCTGGGGAAACCGGACCGCAGCACGACCCCCGTGGTTCACCCGGGTGCCCAGCTCAGCGGGTACCCCGGCGGGACATCCGCCAGGCGCGTACGCCGAGCAGTCCCACTGTCGTGCCGATCGCCAGCGACGCACCGATCAGCATCGCGTGCACCCAGAGGAAGCCGGTCGCCGGCCAGTCACCGACCGTGCCGCTGGACCAGGACCGCTCGTCGTTCCAGATCGCCACCGCGAACCTCGGCCAGATCACCCAGGTCCAGACGCCCACACCGGCGAGGAACACGGCCCAGCCACGCGACACCACCATGGTCGGCGAGTATGCCAGCGGGCGGCGGGGACGGTGCCCGGACAGCTCGATCGGTACGGTAGGCCGATGACCCCGCCGCTGAGCCGCACCAATGCGGAGGCGCACCTCTACATGGACCTGCGTCCCTGCTCGTGCGGGGACGTCGGCTTCCCTCGGCAGAGCGCGGTCGTCGCGTTGGCCGACGGCGAGCTGGCGAGTCGGTACACCGGCGCCTGCGCCGGCTGCGGGCGGGAGAGGGAGTTCGTCTTCCGGCTGCCCCCGGGTCTCGGCGCGGCAGGCACCGGGTTCCGCTACGGCGGCGACGAGCCGTCGGAGCTGCTCGACCCGGGCGAATGGCTGCTCGTCGCCGACGCGTACGCCGGACAGGTGTCGGTGAACGCGGACGGCGACTCCCGGCAGCGGGCCCGGGCAGCGTTGACCCGGGCCGTCGCCGCGCTCGACGAGGTCGGCAAGTTCATCCCGGCCGACGGCGACGCGGTCCCCCCGGAGACCTTCGCCAGCGACCGGGGGCGTCACCTGCACCAGCGCGAGCCCGGTCGGTTCCGGCGGGAGCGGCTGCGGGCAGTGCGCGACACGTACGCCGGGATGCTGGCGCAGCTCGACTGAGTCGGACCCGCCGGCGGCGACGCGGTCAGAGGCCGCGGGCCTCGTCCAGGCAGGCGGCGTTGGTGGCCAGCAGCATCGGCAGCGCCGCGAGGAACTCACGCAACACGTGGCGGGGATCGTGCTCCCGCTCGTCGACGAAGTCGACCCGGGCGCCGGCCTCGGCGAACACCTCGCAGACCTCCCACAGGCTGTCGCCGACGCTGCTCCACTGCCAGACGTCGTGCACGAGGGTGGGCACCCGGACCACCGGCTCCATGCCGAACAGGCCGATGCCGTAGTTCAACGGGTCGTCCGGGCTGTTGCCGAGCGACACCATCAGCGGCAACACCCGGTGCGCGCGGGCGAACCCCTCCAGGTCGGGATCGTCGGGACTCACCTCGACCAGCAGCCCGTCCTCCAGGAACCCGTCGACGATCCGCTCCGGGTCGGTGACCCCGACGGCGGTGGCGGACTCCTCCAGGGCGCTCCTGGTCCACGGCCGGGTCGGCGCGTCGGTCGGGGGATGCGCGGCAGCCCAGACGGCGAACGCCTGCGGATCCTCCATCGTCACCACGAGGCGACCGATGCCCAACGAGTAGTAGGCGACCGGCGCGCCCGCCTCGGGATGGAACTCGCCGGTGTATCGGCCGACCGGCAGGATCAACGGCTGCGTCATCGGCGGTGTCCTCGTCTCGGTCACGGCTGCGGCTCCAGATAGACCACGCTGGCCAGCAAGAGCGGGTGCAGTGCCCGGAGGAGCGCGGTGAGCAGCAACTCCGGCTCGGTCAACTCCGTGTCGGTGCCTCCGCTGTCGCGCTCGTCGGCGGCCAGCGACTCGCAGACGTCCCAGAGGCTCTCGCCGGAGCGCCCGCTCTCCCAGAGGTTGTAGATCGTACGGGTGACCTTCACGATCGGCCGTTCGAAGAAGCCGATCGACCACAGCCAGGGCTCGTCGGCGCTGTTGCCCAGCCCCACCATCCGCGAGCCGAGCCGGTGGCGCTGGGCGAAGTCGACCGCCGCCGGGTCGTCGGGCGTCACCTCGACGAGCAGGCCCTCGGTGAGCAGGCCGTCGAGCAGCGGTTCGACGTCCACACCGGGAAGGTGTACGCCCGCCGCCCGCCGCACCGAGGTGAGCGACCAGAGTTGTTCCTCCTCGCGGTCAGCCGTGCTGTGCGCGAGCGCCCACAACGCGAAACGCGGGTCGTCCAGGTCCCACACGTCCGGGCCGAGCCGGACCCGCTGGTAGCGCTCCGAGGCGCCGACCTTGGGGTGGAAGCTGCCGAAGTACTGCCCAAGTGGCAGCAGCAGGGCCTCTGGGGTCGGCGTACTCATGGCTGCCCGTCCTGGTGGTCGCGGGGATCGGTGAAGGTGCTGGGCGGCACCATCTGCACCGGCGGGAGGTGGTCGACCTCCACGGGGGTGAGCCGGCCGAGGAGATAGCCCATGGACCTGGCCACTCCGCGTAGCTTCCTCTCCCGGGCGACGGAAGCAGGTGGACCGGGCGGGCCGACCAGGTCCAGTTCGTGAACGAAGTACACGATCGAGTCGCCCGACTGCGTCGAGACGACCAGCAGGCCGCCGGAGGGGTTCGCGATCACCAGCCAGGCCGGCGACAGCCACGGGTCGCGGTGTCGGCGCTGGGCCTGCACCAGATCGAAGAGCGGATAGTCGGGGTGCACACCGAACAGCGGGCGTTCCGGCGTCAGGGCGAACGGCACTCCGGGTACGTGGTGCGGCACCTCGGGCTGCGCGCCGTTGTTGCGGCGCAACCAATCGCGGTAATCCGCGGGCAGGCGGAGCCCTAGTGCGGACTCGACCGATTGGAGTTGTGCCTCGTCGACCTGGCCGTAGGGTCGCAGCCGAGAGGGTTTCCACAGGCGCCCGGTGGGTGGATCCATCACCTCGTTCGCGTCCACCCGGCGAACCGTGACCTCCCACTGGTCCTCGCTGGCCATGTCCAGGTCGGCGAACCGCCAGGTCTCGTCACCCACCGGGAACGTCTCGCCCAGCCGCATCTCGTGATGCGTGGACTCCTCGGCCCAGTGCGGCATGACCACCACCTCGGCGCGCACCGGCGGCCCCACGTCGACCCATCGCACCGCTAGTCGGGCGTGCCCGATGTCGACTGGGACGTTGTTCGGTATGGAGGTGATCTCCGTGAAGGAGCGCAACGGCCGTTCTCCCTGTCCTGTCGTCGGCATCGTCAGCCGTTCACCATGTCGTGCAGCACGGACTCCTCAGGGAGCCTGAACCCGAGCACGTCCTGCGCGATCTGTTCGGCCGCCTCCCGACTGACGGGCATCGATCCTCCGACGCCTGGTTGCCCACCGTCGGCGCTCCAGTGGGCCGTGCGCTGCCCATGCTCGGAGGAGACGACCACGAGCAGACCATTCACCGTACCGTCGGCACCGAGCAGGGCGAAGTAGCCGACCGTCGTCGGGTGCTCGTCGAGGAACGTGCGACCGAGCGAATGACGGTGCGAGCGTTCCGGCTCGCTCTGAGCGGGCACCTTCGGTGCCGGACTCGGCGTATCCAGCCGCGCCGCGGCGGCATCGGTCTCGAGCGGGCCGGGCACTGTTGCGGCTGGCCTGGGCGCGACTGCGGGCGCGACGTCCAAGTGGGCATAGGACGTGCTCATCAGGTGCAGGAAGTCCAGGATCGGCATCTCCGCCGGATGATCGAAGTTCCACGGGTTTCGCAACGACACGCGGCCATCAGCGACCGCGACCACTTCGTACGCGTGGCCGGGCACCAGGCCGAACGGGAGTTGATGACGAATCTCCGCCGGGTAGTCCCGTTTCGGCAGCGTGCCGGTGATGATCGGACTGCCGGCGGCCAGCAGCTCGCCGAGTCGCGCCGCCACCGCAGCCTCCTGTCCCGGCCGGGCGTCGAACGTCGATGCGCGACTGGGAGCACCCGTGAGCTGGGTCAACAGTTGCGCCTGCATGTCGGGGGTGCTGCCGATGTTCAGCCGCGCGTAGCCCGTCGGCGCCGCCTGGTGCGGATCGTCCGGGCTGTGCCAGGCCAGCCAGCTCGACTGCCACTGTTGGCGCTGCTCCACACTCCAGGTCCGGTCGACTGCCGCCAGGGCCTTCTCGAGCAGGGAGGCCCAGGCTGCGCCGTTGACCGACTGGTCGGCGTAGGCCGCCGATCCGGCTGCCACGGATCGCAGAGGTACGTCGGGGGTCACCGTGATGCGCAGTCGACGACCCGTGGGCGCCATCGTCTCACCGAGCAGGGTGCTCTCGTACAGCAGCACATCGACGGTGCCGTCCGCATTAGTCTGGAAGAGCTGCGCCAGCACGTCTGGTCGGTGACCGGCGACCGCAGCGATGGTGGCCAGTACTCCGCAGTCACCGAGCATGCCCTGTCGTACCTGGTCACGGCGGGGTGGGCCGTCGAAGACCGGTGCCGGTCGCCCGGTCCGGGTATCCATCGGGCGCCCGTACTCGACGGCGCGTCGGGGAACAGGGTCGGGCAGGGTGACTCGGTCGGCGGTCGCGGTGACCTCGCCGGTGGTCACCGTCGGAGCGGACTCGATATCGACCTCGGTCTCGGGCGGCATCATCGACCGCAGCGCCTCGGTCAACGCGTTCGGCACCAGCGCCATCCGCCGCGCGTCGGTCTGGTAGTGGAACGCGTGGGTGGTGAGTACGGCCATCGCGGCGCGATTCGTGCCGTAGGCGGCCCGGAAGGCGGCGTCGATGCGGATCCGGTCCTCGGCGAGCAGGGCCTGGCGACCGGCCGGGGTGTTCAGGTCGTACGCGGGCGCCGACGCGGTGAGAGTGAACTCCGGTGCGCCGTCGAGGGTGTACGGGCGCAGGTCGAAGCGGCCGGTCAGGTCGACGTAGACGCCTTCGGCGGCCACCCGGTCGGCCAACCGTGGATCGACCTGACGGATCTGGTCCAACAGGTTCGGCGGCAGGCCGATGAGCTGCCCGGCCAGGGCGGGCATCCGGGGCATCGAGGACTGGCGCTGCTCCCCGTGCACGGCCAACTCGCGCAGCTTCGCGGTCAGCTCGGCAGCCTCCGGCGGCGGTCGGAAGTCCGGGGCCAGATGGTCTCGGTAGTCGATCGCGCGGTACCGCTCGACGAGCGTCGGGTCGGGTCGGTACGCCAGGACGTCGTTCACCGTCTCCGGTGTCATCGCCGGCAGGCTGAGCGTCATCACGTGGTACCAGACGTCAGCGGGCACGACCGCCAGACGTTCCCGTGCGTCCGGCGTACCCGAGCGCAGGCCCAGGTGGTCGACCAGCGTGTCGATCTCGGCGCGCAGGGCCAGCCGGGCGGCAGGGTCGGCCTGCGCGTACCAGGTGGCCATCAGACGCAGCTCGGCCAGCCGTCCCCGGTCGGCGACGGTGAGGCCGGCCGGGTCGATCGGTCCGTCGACGGTGTCCTGGTCGAAGAGGCCGACCTGGGCCGCGCCGGTCTCGTGTCGGGCCAGCAGTTCGGCGGTCTCGTGTGCCAGCGCGCGGTCGACCGCGCTGTCGGCGGCCCGGTCGGAGACGGCGAGGGTGAAGGTGCCGTCCAGGTTGCGGGTCGTCTGCGCCACCGTGCCTGTGGGCAGCGCGTCGGCGACGACCCGGACGCGCAACGGGTCCAGGCCGTCGGCCCGCACCTCGAAGGCGTCCGGGCCGACCGCGACGACCTCGGTCGCGCCGATCGATTCGGCGAGGGTGGGCAGCACCAGCCGGGCCCGGTCCCGCACCGCCGTAGGCTCGGCGGCCGGTCGGCCGTGACCGTGGAACTGCGAGTCCGGCAGCGCGGCGACCGTGCTGTGGGCCAGTTCGACGTGCGCGTACGTGGGCCTCATCAGGTCGAGGAAATCGCGGATCGGCATCGGCGCGGGGTGGCTGTCGTTCCACGGGTTGCGTAGCCGCACCTCGCCGTCGGTCACCGACACGACCTCGTACGCGTGCCCGGCGTAGAGCCCGTGGGGCGGCCTGCCGTGCTCGTACGACTCGTAGCGCGCGGCGGGGTGCGTACCGGTGATCACCGGGCTGCCGGCGTCGAGCAGGGCCGCCAGTCGGGCCTCGGCGTCGGCCTCCCGTCCGGGTGTCGGGTCGAGCTGGTCGACCCTGGTCGGTAGGCCGGTGATCTGGCTGAGCAGTTCCGCCTGCACATAGCGGCTGCTGCCGCTGCCCAGCCGGGCGTAGCCGAGCGGGGCGGCCTGGGCGGCGTCCACGTCGGGTCGGGCGCTCCACTGCCGCTGCCACTGGTCGTGGCGTTGCGGGGTCCAGGTGCGGTCGACCGCCGCGATCGCCTTCTCCAGCAGTGACGCCCAGGACGTACCGACCATCGACTGGTCGGCGTAGGCGCTGCGTCCCTTCGCGGCGGCGTGCACGGGCACATCCGGGAACACGGTGACCCGGAGCAGGCGTCCGGTGGGGGTGACCGCGCTGCCCGGCCCGTCGGTCTCGTGCAGCAGCACGTCCACCGAGCCGTCCGGGTTGGGGCGGAACATCCGGGCGACGGTGTCCGGCAGGTGACCGGCGACCGAGCCGATCACGGCGATCATGCCGCAGTCACCGAGCGCGCCCTGCTGCACGTCCGTCCGCTTCGGCGGGCCGTCGAACAGCGGTGGCGGCTGGCCGGTCCGGGCGTCGAACGCCGTCCCGTAGACCGGTCCGCTGCCGGCCGCCTTCTCCTCCGGCAGCGTCACCCGGTCGGCGGTCACCTCGATCTCGCCGGCCGGTCCCTCGGTCGGGGCGGTCTCCGCAGCGGCGGCGGTGTCCGGCGGCGTGGGGGTGATGCCGCGCAGCGTCTCGGTCAGGACGTCGGGCACCAACCCCATCCAGCGGGCCGTGCCCTGGTAGTGGAACTCGTGGTCGGCGAGGAGGGTGGCGGCCTGATCGCCGAGCAGCCCCCGCAGGGCGGCGTGAGCGCGTTGCCGGTCCTCGTGCAGTTGGGCCCGTCGACCGGATTCGGTGGTCAGGTCGAAGACCGGTCGGGCGGCGCCGAGATCGATCGCCGGAATCCCGTCCACCATGTACGGGCGCAGGTCGTATCGGCCGGTCACGTCGACGTAGATGCCGTCACGGCCGAGTCGGTCGGCAAGGTCGGGGGCGACGGCCCGGATCCGGTCGAGCTGTGCCGGGGGCAGGCCGACGATACTTCCCGCGAAGGACGGCATCCGGGGAATCCCGGTCTGCGCCTGCTCGGCCTCGATGGCCAGTTCCCGCAGCCGGTTGGCCAGATCGGCCTGCTGCGGCACCTGGAAGTCCGGCGCCAGCCGGGCCCGGTAGTCGATCAGCCGCACCCGCTCGACCTCGCTGGGGTCCGGTGTGCCCGCCAGTACCTCCGACACTGCGGCCGGCGTGAGGGCAGGCACGCTGAGCTGCACCAGGTGGGCCATCACGTCACCAGGGAGCAGTGCCCACCTGCCCCGGACCTCCGGGTCGCCCACCCGCAGGCCGAGGTGGTCGGCGAGGGCGTCGATCTCGGTACGCAGCGCGAGCCGACCGGCCGGGTCGGCGTCGGCGTACGCGGCGGCGAGCAGGCGGATCTCCGCCATCCGGCCCCGGTCGTGGGCGGTGAGCCCGGCCGGGTCGATCCGGCCGTCCACGTTGCCCGGGTCCAGCGGCCCGACGAGTGCCTGCCCCGACTCGTGCAGGGCCGACAACTCGGCCACCTCGTGCGCGAGCGCCCGCGCCACGACCTGGTCGACGGCCCGGTCGGAGACGGTGACGGTGAACGTCCCGTCGGGGTCGCGGGTCGACTGGGCCACCACGCCGTCGGTCAACGGGCCGGTGGTGAGGCGCACCGTCAGCGGGTACTGCCCGGCCACACGGATCTCGAACAGGTCCGGACCGACCTGCACCACGGCGTCCACCTGGGCGTACGGCGCGATCTGCGGCAGGGCGGCCCGTGCCAGATCGAGTACGGCCGCCGGATCGGCGGCCGTACGGCCCAGGCCGTGGAACCCGGAGTCCGGCACGGCAGCCGCGGTGATCCGCCCCGAGTCCGGGTCGGTCCCTCCGTCCGGCCGACCGGCGGCCGGGTCCGGCGCGGCGAGGTCGCCAGCGGCCGGGTCCGACGAGTTCGGGTCGACGGCGGTCGGGTCCGCGGAGCGCGGGAAGGCGCCGAAGAGACGCCCGAGTACGCCGTTGCGCTGCTGTGCCCCGGCCAGGCGCTCGGTGAGCCGATCGGCCGCCGACTCGGCCGCGTCGAGCCGGGCCTCCAGGTCGGCCGTCGCCTGTCCGAGCTCCCGGACCGGCTCCTGCAACCGGTCGACGACCTGGTCCACCTTGTCGGCTGCCGCCCGGGCGTCGCTACGGGCGTCGAACCGGGTCCGTACGTCGTCGGCCGCCAGACTGGCCCGTTTCGCGTACCACTTCGCGGCGCCGATCACCGGGACGGCGGCGAGCGCGGCGACCGGGATGATCGGGGCGAGCGGACTCGACAGGGCGAGCGCGATCGCGGTGCCCCCCGCGCCGGCCAGGCCGGTCGTGGCGAAGCTGGCGCGCAGGTACGTCCGCAGGCTGGGCACGCCCGGCGGACGGCCGACGTCGATGTACCTCTGTCTTCCGCGCAGCGTCCGGAGCCGGACCGACCGACTGGCCCGGTCGCCGCCGTAGTCGACGACCACCTGGCGTGCCTCGGGCGACAACTGGGCCACCCGGTCCACCCGGCCGAACATGCCCTCGCGCAGCCCGAGCCGGTCGATGACCGCGTACAGCTCGCGCAGGGCGGGCTTGAGGGACATCGGGTCGGCGGTGCGGACGTGGCTCTCGGCGACCTGCAGTTCCCACGAGTCGGCCCGGCTCAGGACGTCCGGACCCTCCGTCGTGGTGGTGTCGCCGTCGCGGGAGGTCGACGGGGTCGGTGCCGGCGGTCCGTTCTCCGCGCCACGCCCCGCCAACCGGTCGACCGCCGAGGTGACCCGGTCGAGTTTCGCCACCGCCACCCGGAGCCTGCGGGCCGCGTCGGTCACGACGACCTCGGTGGGTACGGCGAGCCGGTCCACGCGTGCCGCCGAGTCCGCCGCCGGGTTCGGATGGTCCAGGTCCCACTTGCGGCGGGCGTCCTTGACGCTGGTCTCCATCCGTTTCAGCGCCAGGTCGCGTACCGAGCCGAGCACGCCGCCGGCCGCCATGTTCAGCGGCCCCGCCCCGGCGGCGACCTGGATCACGCCGGCCAGGCCGACGGTGGTGGCAGCCTGCACCAGCGGCCCGGGGGTCTGTTCCACCGCGTACACACCGGCGTTCGGCACGTTGCTCGGCCGCGCGTCACTGTCCGTGGCGTCGGCGGGCCGGCCGACGAAGATCCGCGCCATCCGGTCCGCCAGCAGCCGACGGCCGTGGCGGTCTCTGATACACATCTCCGAGCCCACGAGAC
>NZ_SISL01000217.1:0-9909 GCF_004307965.1 Verrucosispora sp. SN26_14.1
GCCTTCGCCGCCGGAGGCGCCGCGTACGCCGTCGCGGACCCCGGCGACGACCGGCTGCTCGGCACGGTCGGGCTGAGTCATGCGGTGCCGCAGCGCGCCCAGGCCGAGATCGGCTACTGGGTGGCGCCGTGGGCGCGCGGCCGGGGTGTCGCCACCGCCGCCACCCGGGCCCTGGCGCAACGGGCCTTCGCCACCGGAACCGCCCGGCTGGAGCTGGTCACCCACGTCGAGAACACGGCCAGCCAGCGGGTCGCGCTGGCCGCCGGATTCCAACCCGAGGGGGTACGCCGCAGCGGCGGTCCGGTGCGCGGCGGTGGCCGCCGGGACCTGACCGTCTGGGTACGCCTCGCCGACGACCCGCCCGGACCGTCCCCGCGTCCGCTGCCGGACCTGCCCGACGGCCGGCTCACCGACGGGGTGGTCGTGCTGCGCCCGCTCGGTCCCGACGACGCGGACGACATGTACCGTCTGCACTCCGCGCCGGAGGTAGTGGCCAGCATGGTGCCGCCCGAGCGGCCCACGCGGGACGACGTCGACCGCCGGTGCGCCGGGGCACAGAGTCAGTGGCTGGTCGGCCGGTCCGCCGCCGTGGTCCTGCGGGACGCCGCCAGCGACGCGTTCGTCGGCGGCTGCTCGCTGATCCACGAGGCACCCGCGAGCCAGGCCATGATCGGTTACAGCCTGCTGCCGGAGTGGTCCGCGCCGTCGTCGGCCGACTGGCCCCTGCCGGTACGCCTGGACGCCGCGCTGCTCGACGCGGTGCTCGCGGCCCGGAGCGGGGACGGGCGGCGGGCCGGCCGGACGGTGGAGCAGGCGCTCGACCTGGCGGGCCCGGACGGGTACCGGCGACCGTTCACCCGGGCCGAGCCGGGCCTGCGTGACCTGCTCGTCGCTCACCTGGACTCCGGCACGGCACACTGGCCGACGGTCAGTGACCTGGTCCGTGCCGTCGAGGTGCCGGACGAGCGGAGTCCGGTCGGCGCGTCGTCGGCGACACTGGACGAGCCGTTGACCGAGCGGGAGCTGACCATCCTGCGGTACCTGCAGAGCATCCTCTCCAACGTGGAGATCGCGGCCGAGCTGTCCGTCTCGGTGAACACCGTCAAGACGCACGTGCGCAACATCTATCGCAAGCTGGACGCCACCCGCCGTCGGGACGCCGTACGCCGGGCCCGCCAACTGCGCCTCATCTGATCCGGACAGCCGACGGTGGCGGGTCGGACGCTCACCCGCCACCGTCGACACCGCCCGGCCTCAGCCGGTGGCGTCGTCGACCACGGTCAGGAGGGTGCCCAGGTCGACGTCGCCGTCGTGGCGGTCACCGTTGACGAACAGGGTGGGGCTGGCGTCCACGCCGCTGCGGATCGCGCCGACGAAGTCCTGCCGGATCCGGTCACCACCGGCGTGCCGCCCGATCTCCGCGTCCACCTCGTCGACCGGCAGGTCGAGCTGTTCGATGCCGAGCGTCAGGTGCACCGGGTCGAGCTGGTCCTGGTGCTCGTAGAGCCAGTCGTGCATCTCCCAGAACCGTCCGCGCCGACCGGCGGCCTCCGCCGCCTCGGCGGCCCGTTCCGCGTACGGGTGGATGTTGGCGATGGGGAAGTGCCGGTAGACGAGTCGGACGCTGTCGGGCCGCTGCCGCAGGACCTCCTGGAGGTCGCGGTGGGCGGTGCCGCAGAACGGGCACTGGAAGTCGCCGTACTCGACGATCGTCACCGGCGCGTCCACCGGGCCCCGGACGTGGTCGTGCTCCGTGACGGGTGTGCGGAGCCGCGCAGTGACCTGCAATGGCGTGGTCAGCCGATCGGTCATACCCGCCAGTCTGCTGTCCGGCCGGGTGAGTCGGGGTCACCCGGCCGGGGTGGTTGCCGCAGGGCGGCTCAGCCCAGCACCGGGGCCACCGCGATGTGGTTCTGCACCTCGCGGATGCCGGGAGCGGACCAGACGACCCGTTCGACCTCGGCACGCTCGGGCATCGAGTGCACCAGTCCGCCCAGCAGCACCGTGTCGCCGTGTACGCGTACCGTGACCTGTTCGGCCTCGGTGGCCCGGTTGCGGGCCAGCGCGTCGACGATCCGCTCGGCCAGTTCGGCACCGGCGGGGCGTACCGAGGGCCGCACGACGAGACCGTCGCTCACCCCGCGTACGCCGCCGAGCTCGGCGACCGCCTGCTGGGCAGCCCGCCGCTGGTACTCCCACTCGACCTCGCCGTGCAGGGTGACCCAGCCCTGCGAGACCGTCACGTCGATCTGCTCGACCGGCACGAACGCGTGCCACTGGAGGGCGTGCGTCACGGCGGCGGCGATCTCCGGGTCGGTGCGCTCCGCACCGGTGGCCGTGTGCACGGCGAGGTCGTTGGCGACGGCCCGGACCTGGGCGACCCGGTGGGCGGCCTGTTCCGCCGCCCACTTCTTGGCGTACCCGTCCACCCGTCCGGTCAGCGTCACCACGCCCTCCGCGACGGTCACCCCGATCTCGTGCGGCCGGACCCGGGGCTCCCAGTCGAGTTCGTCGAGCACCGCGCTCCGGATGCGCTCGTCGGTGCGCTGGATCGTCGAGATGCCGACCATCTCCTCGCTCCTCTCGCGGTGGCGGCTGCGGACCGGTGCCGGTCCGCCGGGACCGAGCCTGGTCGAGGCGCGGGTGATCCGGCCTCACCCGCGTCGGGCGAGACGCCGCGCACAGCTGTTCTGGCGAGACGCCGCGCACAGATGTAAGGAAGGGTCCCCTGCTATGCACGAGGCGTTAGCAGGGGACCCTTCCTTACATCTCCGTCAGGTCAGCGGACCGGCGGGGGAGTCGGGGCGCTCGACGTCGACGAACTCGATGTCGACCAGGGCCGCGCCGATCAGCAGGGTCCAGGGCAGCGCGGGACGACGTCCGGCGAGCGCGTCGAAGGCCACGCTGGCCCGGTGCCGCGCCTCCTCGGCGGCCGATCCGACCAGGTCACCGGCGTCGTCGGCGAAGCCGGCCGAGGTGTGCCGGGCCGAACGGGCGGCGTCCCGGATGCTGTCGCCGGCCGAGACGAGGTGTTGCCACGCCTGGTCCGTGATCTGCTCCGGCTTGCTGCGACGGTCCAGCAGGTTGCTTCCGAACATGTGGTTCCCTCCTCGACAGTGCCGAAGCCGGTGGCCAGGTCAGACCTCGGACGTCGGCGGTTCGCCACCGACGCTGTGCCCCGCCGGACACCGCCGCAAACCCGCGTGCGCGTCGTCGGTGCCGCTCACGGTCGGCGCGCCCGGACGGTGCGGATCAGCTCGGGGACACCACCGCGACGACCGCCGCGCGGGCGAAGTCGTCGTCATCGTCATCGTCGTCATCGCCTCCGCCGCCGAACCCGCAGGCGAGCAGGAGGGCGAGCAGCGCGCTGACGCCGGCCAGACCGGCGAGCCTACGAAGCATCCGTCGTCCCTTCGTCGTGGTCGTCACCGGTGATGCTAGGCACACTCCGCCACCGGCACCGGACGGTCGCAGGTCAGGCCGCCGGATGCGGGGGCACGCCGGGGTGCCGGATATCGGACGGGCGAGCCTCGGCCCGCTACCCTGGTTCGTCGGTGCGAGCCCCGGTTCGCACCGAGTGATAGGACGTATAAGTTCGGATATGGGTGATTTGACATGCCGATGTCCGCGAATTGCTCATCCCGAGGGGTGGCGACCGAGGCCGTCGGAGGAATACTCTCGGTCGCGGCCCGCGTACTGATGAGGCGCCCGTCGTACGGGCGAGTGGAGGTGCTCGCGTGAGCCTGTCGATCCTGCAGACGGTTCGGCCCGGTGGTGTCATCGAGATCGCCCCTCGGGGCGAGATCGACGTCGACACCGCGTACGAGGTGAAAGAGGCCATCGCCGAAGTGCTGGCCAAGGGGCGGCCGGCCCGGATCGAGCTCAACATGCGGCTGGTCACCTTCATCGACTCGGTGGGCATCAGCGCGATGGTCGCCGGTTTCCAGACGGCTGAGGTCAGCGGCGTGAAGCTGATCGTCACCGAACCCAGCCGGTTCGTGCACCGACAGCTCTGGGTGACCGGGCTGCTCGGTCTCTTCGGCGCGCCGGAGCCGTACTACGCCGGCGCCGCCGCCACCCCCGAGGTCCTTCCCGGCGGCTGACCGTCAGTCGCCGTCGAGGCCGGACAGGTTCACGTCGGACACCTCGGTGACGGCGCGGACCGCCGTCACCGTGGCGTACCCGTCGGCGAGCCACGCCAGGTCGGTCCCGGGCTGCACCGACTGACCGGGCTCCTCCAGCGCGGTACGCACGAAACCGTGGCCGGACTCGGCAACGGTCATCTGCACCTGGCCGAAGGTCGCCAGCCCCGCCCGGCGTACGCCCCGCAGCCGCTCCAGCGGCACGTCCGGCGAGTTGACGTTGAGCACGCTCTCCACCGGCCCGGCGGTCAGCCGGGGGAGCAGGTCCAGGGCCACGTGGGCGGCGGTGGCCCAGTTCCGTTCGGCGTCGCGTACCCGGGCTGCGGCGGCCACCGCGGCGCCTCCGCTGACGGCGGTCGCCTCACCGACGGAGAGCACGTCCAGCGACACCGCCAACGCCCGGCAGCCGTTGGCGGCGGCGGTGAACGCCGCACCCACGGTGCCGGAGTGCAACACCGCCCGACCGGCGTTCGCCCCCCGGTTGATCCCGGAGAGCAGCACCGACGGCGGCGGCCCGAACGCGCCGTGCACGGCGATCAACGCGATGAAACCGGGGGACCCGCCGACCCCGAAGGCCGGCACCCCGGCCAGCTCCGGCAGCGGATGCTCACGGACCACCACCTGCCCGTCCTGCTCCAGCGCGCTCATCGCGGCGCTGGTGCCGCTCGCCTCCTCCAGCGGCGCGGCGACCACCACGTCCAACCCCCGGTCGACGGCGGCCCGGGCCAGCGCCTGGATACCCGGCGCGGCGATCCCGTCGTCGTTGGTGATCAGCACCCGCAGCGTCATGCGCCACCCACCCGGTGGGCCAACTCGTCGGGGGTGGTGCGTTCCTGCCGGCGGACTCCGGCGGGCTCCAGGCGTACCCGGTCCACCAGCCCGGTGATCGAGTCGAGCCGCCCGGTGCCCAGCCCGTGCCGGGTGACGTTGAGCGCGCCGGCCGCCGCGCCGGTCCGGATCGCGGTGCGTACGTCGCCGCCGCGCGCCACCACGGCGGCCACGCTGGCGGTCATCGAGTCGCCCGCACCGCGCGGGTCGGCCGCCTCCAGGCGCGGCATCCGCACCTCGAAGACCTCGCCGTCGACGAGGGCCAGCGCGGGCTTGTCGGCGCGGCTGACCACCACGTTCTCGGCACCGTTGGCGTGCAGGTCGTGCATCGCCCGGGTGAGCTGCTCCTCGTCGTCGTCGGTCGCGAGGCCGTCGGCGATCAGTTCCTCGTGGCTGACCTTGACGAAGAAGACCCCGCTCTCCAGCACCGCCGTGAGGTGGTCACCGCAGAGGTCCACCACGACCCGGCTGCCGTTGGCGCCGAGGTCGGCGGCGAAGCGGCGGTACAGGTCGGCGGGGACCAGCGACGGGTCGTTCGGGCCGCTCAGGATGCTCACCGCCGCGCGCAGTCCCTCGCCGAGCGCCAGGTTGTAGAGCTCGTCCAGCTCGTGCCGGCTCAGCGGCTGCCCGGTCACGTCGACGAGTTCCTGCCGGGTGCCGTCCCGGCGGTCGTGCACGTACCCGCCGCTGCCGCCGGAGTCCCGCGCCACCACCTTGAGGTCGACGCCCTCGCTGACGAGCAACGGCTCCAGCACCTGCCCGATCTCGCCGCCGAGCGCGGTGCAGAGCACCACGTCGACACCGTGGGACAGCACCATCCGGGCCTGCCAGACGCCCTGACCGCCGGGGTGCAGGTGCAGTTCCGGCGTCTCGTTGGGCTGGTCGATGGTGACCGTGAGCAGGGGGGTCGGCGCGAAGACCATCACATGGCCGGTCGCCGCGCTCACGACACACCGTCGCACTGGGTCCGCTGCGGTCCGCTCATAACCGTTCCTCCCGGTCGCCACGAAATGTCCGCTTCGATGTCGACGGTAACGAAGGTGGCGCGAGAGCGCGCGGCGACGGGCGGGTGGATTCGAGGCGGGCGCGTCGGGGTGCGGGAACGACGACGCCGGGTGGACCCACCCGTGAGGGCGGCCACCCGGCGTGTCGTGCGGGTCAGTACACCGAGAGGTGCACGTGGTTGGTGTGGTCGCTGGAGGGGTCGCCACGCGCGCCGCTGTACGTCCGCCAACCGCTGCTGGGCAGCCAGATCTGCTTGTACCAGATCACGTAGAGCACGGCGAGACGGTCGGCGTTGTTGACGTAGAACGCCGCCAGGTTGTTGCCGTACGTCCGGTCGCCGCCGGTGGCGGCCCCGCCGAAGCCGTTCTTCTGCGCCGCGAAGTCGCAGGCCCGCCCCTTCGGGTGCTCACCCGAGCCGCCAGCGCGGTAGCAGGAGACGTACCGGGTGAAGCCGGCCGCCTTGGCCTGGTTGAGCGCGTGCAGGGTGCGCGGGGTGATGCAGCCGTTGGCCGGCGTGGGGTCGTTGACGCTGCACGACTCGGCCGGCCAGGAGCCGTTGGAGTTGCGGGGCGCCGGCTTGGCCGTGGGGCTGCTGGAACCGCCGCTGCGTGCCGGGGCCCGACTGGCCCGCTCCTCCGCCGCGGCGCGCTCGGCTGCCCGCTCCTCCCGTTCCTCGGCCACCGTCAGCGAACGCTCGGCCTGCTCCTTGCGCTTGGCCATCACGGCCACCTGCTTGCGCTGCTCCTGCACCTCGACGTCGAGGGCCTGCTTGGTCTTGCCGACCTCGTCCCGGCTGGCCCGCAGGTCGCGCAGGGCGCGCTCCTCGTTGGCCGCCACCGCGTCCAGTGCCGCCGCGCGGTCCATGAAGCCGGCCGGGGATCCGCTGTTGAGCAGCGCCGACGCGGCACCGAGTCGGCCGCTGCGGTACGCCTGCGCGGCGATCTCGGCGACCTTGGTGCTGCGTTCGGTGAGCTGACCCTCGGTCGTGGTGAGCTGCTCGGCCAGCTTCTTCTGCCGGTCGACCGAGCGGTCCAGGGCGGTCTTGGCGTCGAGGTAACCCTTGCTGGCCGCCTCCAACTGGGCGCGCAGCGCCGGGGTGCCGCCCTCGTCGCCGACGTCACCGGGAGCCGCGGAGGCGGCGCTGAACGGCGCCAGCGCGGCGCCCAGGGCAAGGGCGAGCCCCGCGGCTATCAGGGCCGCCATACGGGCGGCCGGTCTCACGGTTGCCACTGCTGGCATGCACATGTCCTTCCGTCAGCCGCCGACCGGGTTAGCTGACGGGTTCGGGACGGAAGATCCCTACCGCTGGACGCGGATGCACCCCTGGAACATGGTTCCCCGGTTCGCCCTGGCGGGCGATTAGGCGGCGGTCACCGCCGGCACCGTCGAGTGCCGCCTGGCGGAGGCCGGGTCCGAGCCTACCGGTGCTGGTGGGACCCGTGCAGCCGGTGTGACTCCTGGTGTTCCCCTGGTCACGAGTAAACCAGACATAAGGTATGTTTGTTGCTTTTTCGCCAAGCGAGGTCGGTGGCCTCCGGCTCAGCCTGTCGGTTCGATCGTGGTCAGCCGCTGGGTGGCCCGGGACAGGGCGACGTAGAGCGTACGGACACCGGAGCCGGGATCGGCACGGATCTCGCCGGGGGCGACCAGCACCACGCCGTCGTACTCCATGCCCTTGGCCTCCAGGCTGGTCACCACCTGGAGACGCTCGCCGCCGAGCCCACCCAGCCAGGCCGCGACCTCGTCCCGACGCGGCACCGGCGTGATCACCCCGACGGTGCCCTCGACCTCGCCGAGCAGCGCGCTCGCGGCGGACGTCACGCCGGCCGCCAACTCGGCCGCCGGCACCACCAGATCCACCGGGTCGACCCCGGTGGTCCGCACGGCGGTGGGCAGGGACAGGTCCGGGTACGCCCGGCGGATCTCGGCCGCTGCCACCGCGAAGATCTCCGCCGAGTTGCGGTAGTTCGTGGTGAGCGTGAACCGGTGCCGCCGACGACGACCCAATGCCTGGTCCCGGGCCCGGGACAGCTCCTGCGGATCACCCGTCCACGCGGTCTGCGCCGGGTCGCCCACCACCGTCCACGAGGCCAGCCGACCGCGCCGGCCGATCATGCGCCACTGCATCGGTGACACGTCCTGCGACTCGTCCACCACCACGTGCGCGTAGTCGCGGTAGTCCTCCGGCCGCTCCCGCGCCGCCTGGCGGGCAGCCCGCTGCCGGTCGGCGTACGTGCTCAGCTCACGAACCCCACCGGCGAGCTGGAACGGGTCGCGCTTCTGGCGGGCCGGACGCACCGGCTTGCCGAGCAACGCGTCCAGCTCGTCGAGCAGCGCCGCGTCGGCCACCGTCGGACCCTCGGCGGCCAGCTTCCGGTACGCCTGCTCCAGCAGCCGGATCTCGGCGCGGGACAGCAGCCCGGCGGCGTACCGGCGCAGCCGTTCCGGATCGGCCAGCCAGCCGAGCACGTGCCGGGGATGCAGCCGGGGCCACCACGCCTTGAGGAAGTCCCGGAAGTCCGTCCGGTCGATCAACTCGTCCTCGAAGGCCCGCTGCTCGGGCAACCGGGCGACACCCAACCGGCGGGCCTGTGCCCAGAGCGCCGCCAGGACGCCGTCGAAGCCGGCCCGGCGTACCTCGTTGCGCCGCGCGCCCCGGGCCAACGCCCGTTCCCGGATGGCGTCCAGCTCGGGCCGCTCCAGCCGCAGCAACTGCCCCCGGTAGAGCAGCCGCAGCTCGGGCGGGGAGTCGGGTACGCCGTCCCGGGCCGCCCGTTCCAGCAACCGGCGCATCCGCAGCGACCCCTTGACCGCCGCCACGTCGACCGGGTCGGTGCGGGTGGCGACCAGCCCGGGAAAGAGCGTGCCCAGCGAGTGCAGCGTGGCGGTCTCCTCGCCCAGGGACGGCAGGACCGAGGCGATGTACTCGACGAAGACCGAGGAGGGGCCGACCACCAGGATGCCGCCGCCGGCATACCGGCTGCGGTCGGAGTAGAGCAGGTACGCGGCACGGTGCAGCGCCACCGCCGTCTTGCCGGTGCCCGGCCCGCCGGAGACCAGCGTGACCCCGGAACCGGGGGAGCGGATCGCCTCGTCCTGCTCGCGCTGGATGGTCGCCACGATGTCGCGCATCCCCCGACCGGTGGCCCGCGACAGGT
Organism: Verrucosispora sp. SN26_14.1; assembly: GCF_004307965.1. Taxonomy (NCBI): domain Bacteria; kingdom Bacillati; phylum Actinomycetota; class Actinomycetes; order Micromonosporales; family Micromonosporaceae; genus Micromonospora; species Verrucosispora sp. SN26_14.1. The sequence goes on from NZ_SISL01000217.1 coordinate 9,134, forward strand.
TGGCCAGCAGCGCGCCGTCGCCCACCACCGCCATCTCCGCCGGTGCGGCGTCCGGGTCGAGCAGGTCGTCCTCGATCCGGGTGACCCGCTCCCGGCTGGACTGGATCGTCCGGCGGCGTACCACGCCGAGCGGCTCGGCCGGGGTGGCCTGGTAGAAGGGGGCGGCGGCCGGGGCACGCCAGTCGACCACCAGCGTGGCGGCGTCCTCGTCGCGGATACCGAGCCGCCCGACGTGGAACACCTGCCCGTCGCGCAGGTCGAGACGGCCGAAGACGAGCCCCTCGTACTCGGCGTCGAGCACGTGGCGGCGCTGCGCGGCGTGGAACACCATCGCGTCCCGCTCGACCAGCGCGCCGAAGTTGCCGACCCGGGCCAGCCGGTAACCGTCCCGCTCGGCGCGGACCGCCGCGCGTCGCAGTTCGGCCAGTCGTGCGTACACCCGGTCGAGATGCCGCTGCTCGACGGCGATCTCCCGGTCCAGGGTGCTCTGGTCCACCGCTTCGTTCTCCTCGTCACGCCGGCCCGGCCAACCGCACGAGATTACGCCCCACCTCGCGGGGGCGCGGAGGCACCGTGTCCGGGTGCGATCTCCAGTGCGGTGTCCAGAAACGTTCACCGGGCCGCGCCGGGTCCAGACGACGACCGGCGGCGTTGGAGTCGGGCCTGGATACAACACCGGTATCCAGGCCCGACTCCGCCTTGCCGGACCGCCGCCTGGACCTCGCCGCGACACCGCCAACGTTCCTGGACACCGCACTAGCGGCGGCGGGTACGGC
>NZ_SISL01000218.1:0-9906 GCF_004307965.1 Verrucosispora sp. SN26_14.1
GTCGCGGCCGTTCCGGCCGCTGCCGTGCCGGTCGCCCCGACCTCCTTCGGCGTGCCGGTGGCCTACGCCCCGGACACCGCCGAGCGTGCCGACCAGGTCCGTGACGACCAGTGGCAGCTCGACAAGCTGGGCGCGCAGATCGCCTGGCGTACCTCGACCGGGCGCGGCGTGATCGTCGCGGTGATCGACTCCGGGGTGGACGGTTCGCATCCGGACCTGGCCGGTCAGGTGCTCCCCGGTCTCGACCTGGTCGCACCGGACGGAGCCGCCGAACCCGATCCGGTCGGGCACGGCACCACGGTCGCCGGACTGATCGCCGGGCGCCGGGACGACCGCCGGGGCGTGGTGGGGCTGGCCCCCGACTCCCGCATCCTGCCGGTCCGCGTGCTCGACGAGGAGAACCGGTACGACGACGCGTTGATCGTCGCCAAGGGCGTCCGGTGGGCGGTCGACAACGGCGCCAAAGTGATCAACCTGTCGCTCGGCGGCAACGGCGACAGCCCCGCCCTGGCCGCCGCCATCGACTACGCCTTCGCCAAGGACGTGGTGGTGGTCGCCTGCACCGGCAATCTCGCCACGTCACCGGAGGCGAAGGTGTGGTATCCGGCCCGGGAGCCGGGCGTCATCGCCGTCTCCGGGCTGGAGCGCAACAGCGACAACCTGTGGAGCGGCGCGATCACCGGTCGCGCCACCGTCCTCACCGCCCCGGCCAGCGGCCTGGTCGGCGCCCGGCCGCCGCAGGGGTACTGGCGGGTGCAGGGCACCAGCTTCGCGGCCCCGCTGGTCGCCGCCACCGCCGCCCTGGTCCGGGCCCGCTACCCGCAGATGTCCGCCGGGGACGTGGTGAACCGGCTGCTGGTCACCGCGAAGGACATCGGGCCCACCGGCCGCGACGACCGGTTCGGGTACGGCCTGGTCGACCCGATCGCGGCGCTGACCACGGACGTACCCCTGGTCGGCGACAACCCGCTGGACGACAACGACTCGCCCGGGGTGACCGGCTTCGGCCCGGCACCCGGCTCGGTGCCGGTCGGCGACCGCGACGCCGAGCAGCTCGGTCTGACCGGATCGCCGCAGGAGACCCGGTGGCGGGCCCGCGCCGCCGGGGCGGCGGAGGACACCGGTCCGGTACGCCTCTGGGCCGGCTCGGCGATCCTCGTCGCCCTGGTCACCGGTGCGGCGCTGATGGTGCGTCGGCTGCGGCGACGCTGAGCGGCACCGCCGGGCAATCCGGCGATCCCGGGTCTTCGATCCTGCTCGGCGGGGTACAACCATCGGCGTGAGTGCCTCTGGCCGGCGCACGACGGCGCCCCCGTCGGTCCGCGACCCGTTCGGTCCTGCGGACGGTCCGTCGGGCCTGCGCCCCGGCCCCACCGCCTCCGGCCTGTCGATGCTCGTGCCGTTCGCGCTGCTCGCCACGCTGGTGATGGGCGACTGGTCGCCGCTGCGGCGGCTGGACGCGGCGATCACCGCCGACCTGCACGCCGTCGCCCACGACCACCCGGCCTGGGTGTCGGTGATGCGCCTCTGGACGGACGTGTTCGCACCGATGCCGCTGCGCGCCGGGGCGTTGTGTCTGGTGGTCTGGCTGGCCTACCGGGGTGCGCGGCGGCTGGCCGTCTGGGTCGCCACGACCATGATCCTCGGCGGTCTGCTCGGGCCGCTGCTCAAGCTCGTGGTGGGCCGTCCGCGACCGGATCTGCCCGAACCGGTGGCACTTGCCCCCGGCCTCTCCTTCCCGTCCGGCCACGCGCTGAACGCGGCGTTGGCCGCCGGGGTGCTGCTCGTGGTGTTCCTGCCCCGGACCAGGGCCCGGTCGGCGGCCCGGGTGGCGGTCTGGTCCGCCGCGCTGGCCATCGCCCTGGTCACCGGGTTCAGTCGGGTCGCGCTCGGGGTGCACTGGTCCAGCGACGTGGTCGCCGGATGGCTGCTCGGCACGGCGGTGGTCACCGCGACCACTGCGGTCTTCGCGCTCCGGGCCCGGCGGTCACCGTCGGCCGGGTGACCGTCAGGTGCACTCGCCGGTGCCCACCTCCCGGGTGCGTTCCGCACCGGCCAGCGCCACCGGCCGGGCCTCGGCGGCGGTCACCGCGAAGCCGGTGTTCGGGTCGTACGCGGCCGCTGCGAAGATCACCCCGAGCACCAGGCCGTTCGAGGAGACCAGCGGCCCGCCGGAGTTACCGCTGCGCACCAGGGCCCGGATCGTGTAGATCTCCCGGGTCACGTCCCCCGACGAGTAGATGTCCGGGCCGGTGATCCGGTCGACGTCGCGGATCCGCGCCGACTGGGCGTTGTACGGCCCGTCCAGCGGGAAGCCGAGCACGATGGCGTCCGCGCCGCTGGTGGTGTTGCCGGCGGCGAACCGCATGGAGGGGCCGGGCAGGTTGGGCACGTAGAGCACGGCCAGGTCGCGGTCCGGGTCGTAGACGACGACGACGCCCTCGTACCGCTCGCCGCGCAGTTCCACCGCGACCGAGTCGGTGCCGGCGACCACGTGCGCGTTGGTCATCACCCGGTCGTCGGCGTACACGAAGCCGGAGCCCTCGATGCGGCGGGAGCAGCTCTTCGCCGAGCCGAGCACCTTGACCACCGACTGTTGGCCGTTCGCGACCACCGGCGATCCGGCCAGCGCCGGGTCGGGCGGCTCGACCTGCCGTGCCTGGGAACGGCGCAGGCCGTCGAAGACGTCCGGGAAGCCGTTGGTGTCGACGGTGTCGCGCAGTGCGGTGGAGAGCTGCTGGGCCTGGTCCGGCAGCACCTGGTCGACCACGTTGAGCAGCGCGCTGCTGCGGACCGAATTGGCGAGCCAGGGCACCGAGGAGGAGCCGAGCGGCACCGCCACCAGCCAGGCGACCAGGAGCACCGCGAAGAGCGAGACGAAGGCGCCGCCGATGTCGTCGAGCCGCCGACCCGTGTCGCTGGCGATGGTGCGGCGCAGGTGGGAGCCGAGCCATCCGGCGAGCGCCTGGCCGATCACCGCCAGGCCGAAGATGGCGACGAGCGAGATAAGCACGCGGGTGCCGCTGTCCACGAACTGCTGGGCGAACATCGGCCCGATCTGGAGCCCGATCAGCGCACCGAGGAAGAACCCGGAGAACGAGAGCACCCCGATGACGAACCCCTGCCGGTATCCGCTGATCGCGAACACGAGCATGAGTAACAGCAGAACGAGATCAACGGCCGACACGGGTCAAGCGTACGGGCCGGGGGCTCGTGGGATGACGACCGCTTGCGGAAGGTGACCGCGCGGTCAGCGGATCGCGCTCTCGTCCACCTCGTCGGTGCCGGCTGAGGGGGCGGGCGACGCACCGGACGGGGGCAGGTCGATCACCCGGCCGTGCGGCCACGGTCGGCTCCAGCCGCCCATCTCCAACAGCGCGGCCAGCACCCCGGCGGTGAAGCCCCAGACCAGCATGCCGCGTACCGAGAAGGCGGGCCCGACCCAGCCGCTGGAGTGGCGTACCCGGACGCGGTTCTCCGGGTCGACCAGCTCGGTGACCGGTAGCCGGGCCACATGCGCCACCTCGGCCGGTTCCCGGGGGTGCACCCAGTGCGGCGTGTGCCACCAGGCGAGCACCGGCGTCACCACGAACTCGCTGACGGGGATCCACAGCCTCGGCAGTTGCGCCAGTACGGTGACGCTCGCCGGGTCGAGGCCGACCTCCTCGTTGGCCTCACGCAACGCGGTGGCAGCGGCGTCGGCGTCGCCCGGGTCGGCGGCACCGCCCGGGAACGCCGGCTGACCGGCATGGTTACGCAGCGTCGCGGCACGTTGGAGCACCAGCACGTCCGGACCGGTCTCGGGGTCCTCACCGAGCAGCACGAGGACGGCGCTCTCCCGGCCGCCCTGCTCCGGCGTGCGTACCTGGGTGAAGTCCTCGATGCGGGCGGTGCCGAGCCGGACCAGCAGCGGGTCCAGCCAGTCCGGCACCGGCCGTGGCGCGTCGGACGTCCCCGGGCCCGAGGTCATCCTTGCGGGCACCTCACTCACGCCGGTACCACGATGTCGAGGTGCTGCCGGACGAGGCCGGCGAGGCCGGCGTCGTCCAGCGCACCGGAGGTGTCGATGTGCCGGACACCGCCGTCGGCGCCGACGAACACCGTCATCGGGAACGCGTTGCGTTCGAGGGCCCGCTGGAACGCCTTGCCCTGGTCGAACAGCATCGGGAACCGCACGCCGAAGTCCTCGCCGATGGACTGCGCGGCGCTGCGACTGTCCTGGGTGTTCACCCCGACGACCCGCAGTCGCCCCTCGGTCTGTTCGCTGAGCCGCTGGAAGGCGGGCAGTTCCTTGCGGCAGGGCGGGCACCAGGAGGCCCAGATGTTGATCACGGCCGGGCCGGGGATGTCGCGCAGCGCGACCGGGGTGCCACCGGTGAAGCAGGTGAGGGTCAGCTCGGGCAGCCGATCACCCTGCGGGGTGCCGGTGTCCACCGCGCCGGGCTCGGCGACGAGGGAGGTGCACTCCTCGAACGGCGACGGCCGGCTGGTGCTCGTGTCCGCCCCAGTGGCGGCGGGCCGGTCGGTCTCGGGCGTACACGCCACGGTGCCGAGCAGCAGCAGCGGCAGGGACATCAGGGCCAGTCGGCGGATCACGGCGCCTCCGCCCGGACCGCCTGCACCGGCACCAGGTCGGGGTCGACTCCGGCGGCGACGGCCAGGTCACGGGCCCGGGGGCCCTTGAGCAGCTTCGCGGCGGCGGCCGCCTCGGTCGGGCCGGTGCCGTACGACGGGCAGAGCTTCACCAGCGTGCACGCGCCGCAGGCGGGCTTGCGGGCATGGCAGACCCGCCGGCCGTGGAAGATGATCCGGTGCGACAGCATGGTCCAGTCGCGCTTGGGATACATCGCCCCGATGGCGTGCTCGATCTTGACCGGGTCGGTCTCGGCGGTCAGTCGCCAGCGCTGGACCAACCGCTGGAAGTGCGTGTCGACGGTGATGCCGGGCACGTCGAAGGCGTTGCCGAGGATGACGTTGGCGGTCTTGCGGCCGATCCCGGGCAGGGTCACCAGGTCGGCCAACCGCCCCGGGACCTGGCCGTCGTACCGCTCGACGAGGGCCTGACCGAGGTGGATCAGCGAGCTGGTCTTGTTGCGGTAGAAGCCGGTCGGCCGGATCAGCTCCTCCATCTCGTCCCGGTTCGCCCCGGCGTAGTCGGGGGCGCTCGGATACCGGGCGAAGAGCTTCGGCGTGACCTCGTTGACCTTCTTGTCGGTGCACTGGGCCGAGAGGATGGTGGCGACGGCCAGCTCCAGCGCGTTGCCGTGGTTCAGCTCACAGTGGGCGTCGGGATGCGTCTCGGTCAGCACGCGGCCGATCCGCCGCGCCCGACGCGTACGACCGAGGTCGGTCTCGGTGGCGCTTCTGGTCACGACGGCCAGCCTACGTCGCCACGCCGACGCTCCGGTCGGCCCACACGTCTCGGACCGGCGATCAGCCCTCGTCCGGCGGACTGATCTTGCCCGCCTTGGTGAACTGGGCGCCGGTCTCCGGGAAGTCGAGCTTGGTGAGTTCACGGAGCAGGCCGAGGCCCCGGTCGTCCGGGTCCGTGGTCGGCTTGCCGATGCCGTTCATGTACGTCGAGACGAACGACCCGCCGGACCAGGTGCCGTCCGGTTCGAGGGTCACCTTGAGCACCCCGCCCCAGCCGAGGCGGCCGTTGTTGCTGAGCATGCCGCCGCCCCCGGCGAAGTTGCCCAGGCTGTACGCGATCAGTCGGCCCTTGTAGAACTCCATGCCCCGCAGCACGTGCGGGCCGTGGCCGACGATCAGGTCGGCGCCGGAGTCGATCATCGCGCGGGAGAACTTGATCGGGTCGCCGCGGTTCTCGCCGAGGAACATCTCGGTGCCCGGGCGGGTACGGGTCATCTCCGAACCCTCGGCCCCCATGTGCACCTGCACCACGACGATGTCGGCCATCGTGGCGGCCTTCTCGACGACCTTCTTCGCGGACGGGATGTCGACCAGGCTGTTCGACCAGCGGTACGACGAGAAGCCGGCCACCGCGACCTTGACACCGTCGGCCTCGACCACCGTGATCTGGTCGGGCGCGCCGGTGTGCGCCAGGTCGTGCTCCTCCAGCGCCTTCTGGGTGTTCTCGTACCCCTTGGGCCCGAAGTCGTAGCCGTGGTTGTTGGCCTGGTTGAGCAGGTCGAACCCGGCGTCGGCGAGGTGCGCGGCGTACTCCGGCGGCGCGCGGAACTGGAAGCACCGGGTGGAGTCGGCCCCGCACTTGCCGGTGCCGGTGTCCACCGTCAACGGCTCTTCCAGGTTGCCCATCGCCACGTCGGCGGAGATCGCCTTCTTGACCGAGTCGAAGAAGCCCTTCCCGCCGTTGGGCGGCAGCCGGTTGGGCGCGTTGCCCATCACGATGTCACCGGTGGCGGAGAGCGAGATGGTCTTGACCTTGGGCGGGGTCGACTCGACCGGCCCGCCGGTCCCACCGCCCGCGCCCGGCTGCCAGACCGGCTCCTGACCGAGATCGGCACAACCGGCGAACAGCAGCATGGCGAGCAGCGCACCGAGCGCGGCCAGGGAACGGCGGCGTGGACGCGCCGCGAGAGCGGCGTGGGGGCGCGGACGCGACGCCGTGGAGGCACGGCGGCGTGGACGCGACGCGAGGGGGGCGCGAGCATACATCGGGGGCGACCATACCGGGCGGGAAACGCCGCGACGACGGCCGATCGGGTGGAGGATTCAGCCCTGGAGCCGATCCGACCATGGGACGACGGTGTCGGTGCCGACCGCCGACACCGCGGCGTGCACCGCGCGGGCCAGCGGCGCTCCCCAGGTCGAGCGCGGGCCGCCGTACGCACTGACCGGGCCGTCCGGTGGGCAGAGCACGGTGACCGCGTCCGTCGGGGTGCCGGTGCCGGGTAGCCCGAGGTCCGCGATCGCCTGCGCCTTCGCCTCGGTCGCCGTGGCCACCGCGTTGACCAGGGCCGCGTCGCCGAGCCGGGCCGGGACGTACACCACGATGTTGACCGTGCCGACCCGCTGGGCCGGGGCCGCCACGTCGGGTGCCGCCGCCGGCACCGGGGTACCCAGGCCGACGGTGGCCCAGACCTGCACGCCGGTGTCGGTCCGCGCGATCACCTCGGTCACGTCGACACCGGTCAGCAACCCCACCCCGGGTCCGTCGAGGCCGAGCCGCCGGGCCATGCCGGCCAGGTGGTCGGCGGGGTCGTCCCGGTCGTACGACATCGGCACGGTCGCGTTCAACACCCACCGCCGTACGCCGAGCCCGCCGCCGAGCGGGCCGGTGCCGACCGTCCGCAACGGCCGCACGGCGCGCCACACGAGTAGCGGAATGTCCCTTCCGTCCTCGTGGCGGGTGGTCACCTGCGGCTCGCTCAACACGCCGTGACCCTACGGCCGACGGCCCTGCCGGTCGTCGGCGGCCCGCGCGGGCGAGCGATGGTACCGGGCGACCGACACGGGAAGGTTACGCCCAACGATCAAGATTCCAGGGGTGCACCTCTGATTCCTGCTCACGTGCGCCTAGACTGGGCGGCGCGCGAGGGATCAGCGGACGGCGGCCCGGCCGACAGACGGCACGCGCAACCGGAGGTGCGCGATGGACGAGGTACTGGCCCGCAGCGGGATCTTCCAGGGAGTCGACCCGGAGGCTGCCGAGGCGCTCGCCAAGGAGATGGAGACGATCGAGGTCCGCAAGGGCGAGGTCGTGTTCAACGAGGGCGAGCCCGGCGACAGTCTCTACATCCTGCTGTCCGGCAAGATCAAGGTGGGTCGCCGGGCGGCGGACGGCCGGCAGAACCTGATCGCGGTGATGGGGCCGTCGGACATGGTCGGCGAGCTGTCGCTCTTCGACCCGGGTCCGCGTACGGCGACCGCCACCGCGGTGACCGACAGCCGCCTGGCCCGACTGCGCAAGCAGGCGCTGCGTCCGTGGCTGAACAACCGGCCGGAGATCGCCGAGCAGTTGCTGCGCGTGCTCGCCCGCCGGCTGCGCCGGACCAACGACGCCCTCGCCGACCTGATCTTCACCGACGTACCCGGTCGGGTCGCCAAGAACCTGCTCCAGATGGCGGGCCGCTTCGGCACCCGGGACGGTGGCGTGCTGCGGGTGACCCACGACCTGACCCAGGAGGAGATCGCCCAGCTCGTCGGCGCCTCCCGCGAGACGGTCAACAAGGCGTTGGCCGACTTCGCCTCGCGGGGCTGGCTCCGGTTGGACGGCAAGAGCATCATCATCCTCGACCCGGAGCGCCTGGCACGCCGCGCCCGGGTCTGACACCCCTGCTCCCGACACCGCCCGGCCGCCACTCGCGGCCGGGCGGTGTCGTGTCCGGGCGGCCGTGTCCAGGCGGCATCGTGGCCGGACGGGTCTTGTCCGGGCAGAGTCTTGTCCGGCCGGCCGGGCGGGCGGGGTCGGGTTCGGCGTCGGTGACCGCCTCGTGCGGCTCACCGCACCGAAAAAGTCAGTCTTGACTGTTTGTTTTCCGGGCGGCAGGCTGTGCCCGTGCCTCCCGCATCGACCCGCGTCCCTCAGCAACAGCGCAGCCGTGCCACCCGGGCCCGGCTGCTGGAGGCGACCGTCGAGTGCCTGGTCGAGCATGGCTGGTCCGGCACCACGACCACGGTCGTGGCGGCCCGGGCCGGAGTCTCCCGAGGCGCCCAACTGCACCACTACCCGACCCGGGCCGCCCTGGTCACCGCCGCCGTGGCACACCTGACCGAACGCCGGGCGGCCGAGCTGCGGGCCGAGGCGGAGGCACTGCCAGCCGGCCCCCGCCGGCTGGACCGGGTGGTCGACCTGCTCGCCGCCGCCTTCACCGGGCCGCTCTTCGTGGCCGCCCTCGAACTCTGGGTGGCCGCCCGCACCGACGCCGAACTGCGTGCCGCGTTGCTGCCGCTGGAGACCCGGGTCGGGCGCGAGATGCACCGCCTGACCGTCGAGCTGCTCGGCGTGGACGAGCGACGGCCGGGCGTACGCGAGGCGGTGCAGGCCACCCTCGACCTGCTCCGGGGCCTCGGGGTGGCCAACCTGCTCAGCGACGACTCGGCCCGCCGGGCCGCCCTGCTGCACGCCTGGAAACACCAGTTCACCACCCTGCTCACCCCCGCCGACGACCTGCCGGAAGGCGAGCGGGACTGATTCCCACCGGAGGCACCATGGTCGACCTGGCCGTACTCCTCACGGATCTGGCCGCCGAGTCCGCGCAGCTCGACGCGCTCGTCGCGACCCTGCCCGCGACGGAGTGGGAGCGCCCCACCCCGGCAGCGGGCTGGACCGTCGCCCACCAGATCGCCCACCTGGCCTGGACCGACCACGTGTCCCACCTGGCCGCGACCGATCCGGACGCGTTCCACGCCTCGGTCGCCGCCGCGCCGGACCCGGCCCGTCTGGTCGACGCCGGGGCGGAAGCGTTCCTCGCCCCGCCGGACGCGCTGCTGAACCGCTGGCGGGACGGCCGCCGCACGCTCGCGGCGTCGCTCGCCGCCGCACCGGCCGGACAGAAGCTGCCCTGGTACGGCACCCGGATGTCGCCCGCCTCGATGGCCACCGCACGGATCATGGAGGCCTGGGCGCACGGCGAGGACGTGGCCGACGCGCTGGGTGTGTCCCGGCCCGCCACCGCCCGGCTACGGCACATCGCGTACCTGGGCTCCCGGACAGTCGGGCACAGCTTCGCCGCGCACGGCCGGGCGGTGCCGACGGCGCCGGTCCGGGTCGAGCTGCTGGCGCCGACCGGCGACACCTGGGCCTTCGGCCCGCCGGACGCGGGCGACCGGGTCACCGGCGCGGCGCGCGACTTCTGCCTGCTGGTGACCCGACGCCGGCACCGGGCCGACACCGCCCTGGTGGCCGACGGACCGGTGGCCGACGCGTGGCTGGACGTGGCGCAGGCATTCGCCGGCCCACCCGGCCCGGCCCCCACGCCC